>JBFWJG010000009.1:0-52835 GCA_050253335.1 Deferribacterales bacterium
AAGAGATTCGCCAGATTTCACTATACCTTCAAAGACCTCCCTTGTTTACGCCATGACTTCCGCGCCTTCCGCCACCTTCTCTTCCGTGGTTCTCATATCGCCGAGGATTCCGGTTATGTCAGCGTTGAACCCGCCTATTATATCGCCTATATTTTTTGTGGCATTGCGTGTTTTTTCCGCCAGCTTGCGCACCTCATCAGCCACCACGGCAAAGCCTCTGCCGTGCTCCCCTGCCCTTGCCGCCTCTATTGCGGCATTGAGCGCGAGAAGGTTTATCTGGTCGGTGATGTCGTCTATAACGCTGAGAATGCTCCCCACCTCGCGGGAAGATTCGCCGAAGCGGAGCAGTTTCCCGCCCAGCTGTTCAACGGAATCGCCTATCCCCTCCATCTGATCGGAGAGAACAGTCATATTCTCACGTCCGCCGGATGTGCGTTTCTCTGTTTCCTGAGTAACCTGCCTTGTCAGATCAAGATTGCGGTGCATCTCAAGCCCTGCGGCCTTGACCTTATCCATCTCCCTCAGCAGGAGCGCCAGATTCCCTTCCTGCCTGCCAAGAACTTTTGTAAGCTCTGTCTTTTTGCTGTCAAACTGCCGGAAGTCAGCCTCCGTCCGCACTGAAATTTCATAAATCTTCGTCACAAGTTCATCCAGCCTTTCCAGAAAGCTGTTCATGTGGTTGGATATGTTGGCTATCTCATCCTTATAAAAAACAGGGATGCGTCTGGAAAGGTCGCTGCCGATGGAGTTTATCTCTTTCCCTATGAAATCCAGCCTCTTAAAGGCTATGCGGTTGAACATAAGATAAAGAACTGCCAGTATCACAACAAATGTCAGCCCCGCGTAGAAGAAGACACCGCCTATAAGGCTTCTTATCTGCGCCAGCATCTGGCTTCTGTCCATTTTTATAACAACTTCAAAGCTTTTGCCGAGGAACTCTGCTCTCTCCTTGGAGAAAATATAGCCGTTTCGGCCTATGCCTGTTACCTCCTCCGTGAGGGAATCCTGAGGCAGTGCGGCAAAACTGCCGCTTTCCGCATCGTCCGTGCCTGCGGGCATGTTCATAAGCAGACCTGATTTGTCAAAAAGGCGCAGATAGGTATGTTCATCTATCCTTTCAGGGAGGAGGGACATGACAGTGTCTCTGCTCAGGGTAACAATCACGATCCCCGTGCGCACATCATCGGCGTTTATGTGTCTGGCCATATATGCCGCAGGTCTGCCGCCGTCGATCTCAGATATTTCAAAATCGGTAAAAAGAGTCTCAGTAACAGGCATACTCAAAGCCTGCCTGAATGTTTTGCCAAGAAAAGTGTCCTTGTGAATGCCTGTGCTTATGTTTGTGGCAAAGGCATGGTTCCTGTCGGAAGAGAATACAATTACCCCTTCGCTGTCAATTATATACATAGAGGTTATATGATAAGGCTCCATCAAAAGCCGGAAACTGTCGTAATAATTTGAATAGACAAAGTTGAACTCCACGGGAAACTGCATTGTTTCCATCTCGTCCAGCCCTGCAATGTTTGTATACTGCAGAACAAGCTGGCGGAGGTCCGCATCTGTGGTAAAGTCAGCCTTGTCCATCCAGTTCAGCATCTGCCTGTTTCCGGTTTTTTCAAAGAACGCCCTCAGCCCGGGCGCCATAAGCTCAGGATCAAGGGAAGGACGCCTGTTCAGCTTGTAATATGCCGAAGCTATGCTGTAAAAGCCTTCTGTAACATAAGCATTTTTCACAAATCCCGTCAGAAAGCTGTCCACCGAGCCCAAATATCCCGTGAATCTTTCCGACATAACTTCTTTAAGAATTTCCGCCTGCTGAGCCTTGCTCTTTGCCAGTTCTCTCTTCCCCTTCTGAATCAGCACCGCAGATGAAACAAACGTAATCAGCAGAAGCGAGCAGACAAGCATAGCGCTTATCTTCACCTTCAGGCTTAAATTTCTGATTATCCCTTTTTTCATGTATATCCCTTCCGTAACTGCTTTTGTTATTACAATGTTATGAATGGGATCGGAAGTTATCAGAGAAATGTAAAATTAATGCAAAATATTGATAATTAAGACTTATATAGTATTTAAAAAGGCGGGCATTTCTGCGCCGCCTGTACATAGGTGGGGGGGGGTTATGGTTACGGGATTATTTATCTGATTTGATTTCGCCGTCGGGCACGTTTTTAATAACCTTGCCCGTTGCGTAGTAGTATGAGTGTTCCGCGATGGTGACAGCGTGATCCGCCGCCCTTTCAAGACATCTGGTGATGAAAATGAAAGATACGGTCTTGTCCGCTCTGTCGCCGAAGGCAGCCATGTTTTCCACAGCCTTTTTCAGGATTTTCCTATGGAGCCTGTCCACCCTGTCATCCCTTTCTATAATCTCAAGAGCGAGCTTGGCATCGCACTTGTAAAATGAGTCAATGCTGTCTTTGATCATATTCGCCGTTTCCTTTATCATTTTCGGAAACCGCTTCATGTCAAAATCATAAAGAGGGCCTCCCGCCCGCATAACTTCCTTGGCTATGTCGGTGCTGTAGCCTGCTATGGCCTCCAGCTCGCCGACAATGTTGAGAGAAGCTATAACATAGCGCAGGTCGTTGGCCTTCGGTTCAAAGAGCCCGAGGAGGGAAATGCACACTTTGCTGGATTCCCCTTCCAAGCGGAGGGCGGCCTTGCCCTCTTCCACGATTTTTTTGGCCAAATCCTCGTCATATCCGTTAAGAAGAACGCTCACATCCTCGACTATGCCGGAAACAAGTCCGGTGAGCATGTTGAGGTTCTCTTTCAGAGCAATATACTGAATCTCAGCGTTGTTCATGCCGCATCCTCCCTTAACCGAATCTTCCGGTTACATAATCCTGAGTCTGCTGTTTGTCAGGGTTGGTGAATATCTTCTCCGTCGTGTTGTACTCCACCATTTCGCCCATGTAGAAGAAAGATGTGTACTCGGAGATCCTCGCTGCCTGCTGCATACTGTGCGTGACTATGATTATCGTATATTTCTCTTTAAGCTCGAAGATAAGCTCCTCAATCTTGGCAGTCGCTATGGGGTCAAGTGCCGAGGCGGGCTCATCCATAAGCAGAACATCCGGCTCCATGGCGATTGCCCTTGCGATGCAGAGCCTCTGCTGCTGACCGCCTGAGAGGGTTGTGGCCATGTTGTCCAGCCTGTCTGAAACCTCGTTCCAGAGACCGGCTCTCCTGAGTGCGTTTTCCACCAGATCATCCATATCGCGCCCTTTTCTCACTCTTCCGTGAATTTTGGGGGCGTAGGCTATGTTGTCGTATATGCTCTTGGGGAAAGGGTTCGGCTTCTGGAAAACCATGCCCACTTTGGTGCGTATGTCCACAACATCAATGGCGCTGCTGTAAATATCTGTGTCATCAAGAAGCACATTTCCGTCAACCCTGATGCCCGGCACAAGGTCGTTCATCCTGTTGAGGCAGCGCAGAAGCGTGGATTTCCCGCAGCCGGACGGCCCGATCATCGCCACAACGTGCTTTTCGGGGAAGTCGATATTTACATTTTTAAGTGCGTGAAAATCACCGTAATAAAAGTCCAGATCACGCACGGACATTTTGATTTTAAGATCTTTCATCTGTTTGATTTTTTCAGCGGGAGCCGCCTGTATGCTCATAGGATTAAACCTCCGGAATTACCATTTGCGTTCATATTTGTTTCTGAGCCAGATCGCAGCGAAGTTCAGCGCGAGAAGTACAGTAAGCAGGACAAGAATCCCCGCCGCCGTTCTTTCGACATAAGGGCGCAGGCTCGTTGCCGACCATGTATATATCTGCGCGGGCAGAACTGTTGTCGCGCTTGTGACCCCTGTGGGAACATCAGGGATATAAGCCATCATGCCCACTATGAGAAGGGGTGCTGTCTCGCCCATTGCTCTTGCAAGGCCGATGATCCAGCCGGTTAGTATCCCGGGCATGGAAACAGGCAGAACATGATGCCACACCACCTGCCAGGGTGAAGCCCCCACGCCGTACGCCCCGTGGCGGATTGATTCAGGAACGGCACGCAGAGCCGCCCTTGTGCTTATTATCACAACAGGAAGCGTCATCAGCGCGAGTGTAAGCCCTCCGACAAGTGCAGAAGAACGGGGCACATTGAAGAAGTTAATGAATATGGCGAGCCCCAGAAGACCGAAAATAATCGAAGGGATCGCTGCGAGGTTGTTGATATTCACCTCTATAAGCTGGGTGAACTTGTTGTCCGGCGCAAACTCCTCAAGGTATATGGCGGTCATTACCCCAAGGGGAACGCTGAGCAACATTGTGACAATCAGCACCATGACAGAACCCATCATAGCGGCGTATATACCCGCTATTTCAGGCATCTTGGAATCACCGGAGGTGAAGAAGCCCTTGTTGAAGGCGAGACGTATTCTGTCCGCCCCCTGAAGGCTCTTCACATATTCAATATCTCTCTCGCTGAGCCTGTTCGGCTTGCCTTTAAGATACTGATCCACATCCCCCTGCGCCACCACCCAAAGGGTCTGGGTTGTGTTCATGTATTCGGGATGCTCCTCCACCACCTGAGGGAGTATGCGCAGAAAGCCCCTTGAGAGAACGTTTCTGTCCTCTTTGGAGACTGCCCTTGTGGGCATCTGAAGCGTATCCTCGTTAAAGGTGACTTCGGCTTTTATCTCTGCCTGAGAGAAGGCCGTGTAGCCTGTTTTCACCATATCGTAAAAAAAGAAAACAAGAAACAGAACCGCAAGGAGAAGCGCCGCCTTGCCGTAAAGCTGGAAGCGTTTTTCCGCCGCGTATCTTTTCCTGAGCTTTTTGTCATGCTCTTTTGAATATGCCATCACTCCCCCCGTTTACTCGTAAATCTTGCGATATCTGCGTACTATGTACGTGGATACAAGGTTGATGATGAAAGTGAACACCAGAAGCACAAGCCCCAGACCGAAGGCAGACAAAGTCGCAAGGCTGTCAAAAGCCTGATCGCCCGTGAGTGCGTCAACTATCTGCACAGTAACAGTTGTCATTCCTTCAAGGGGGTTCCATGTGAGGTTCGGGCGCAGACCTGCTGCCATGACCACTATCATCGTCTCTCCCACGGCGCGGGAAACAGCAAGGAGTATGGCGGAAACTATGCCCGGCATGGCGGCGGGGAGAATTATCTGTTTTATCGTTTCGGACTTTGTGGTTCCGAGTGCGAGTCCGCCCTCCCTCAAACTCTGAGGAACGGCGTTGATAACATCGTCAGAGAGGGACGAGATGAAGGGAATAATCATAATCCCCATCACAAGTCCCGGTGCGAGAGCGTTTGTATAATCGGCGCTGAAGCCGAAGAAACCGGCTATTTTCACCACAAGCGGGCTTACGGTGAGCGCCGCAAAGAAACCGTAAACAACAGTGGGTATGCCGGCGAGGATTTCCAGAACCGGTTTGAAAACTTTTCTGAACCTGCTTGAAGCATCCTCCGAAAGAAATATGGCCGCAAAAAGTCCGACAGGAACCGAAACAGAAAGAGCAATAATCGTAATCATGAATGTTCCGGCAAATATGGGTGCCGAACCGAATTCAGGCTTGGCGGCATGTTCAGTTTCCCTGCCTGCTCCCTCAAGGAAGGCCGTATCGGGGTTCCATGCGGTTCCGATAAGGAAATCTATTATGCTTACATGCCTGAAGAAGATGAGCGCCTCAAAAAGAATGGAGAGAACTATGCCTATTGTTGTGAGGATTGAAACCATGGAGGCAGTTATCAGCATGTATCTTATATGCTTTTCCACAACAACTCTGGCATTGAGAAGAGGCGAAAACTTTCTTGAGGAGATGACAAAGCCCGCGGCGGCAAGAATGATACAGCAGGCCGCAAGAACTATGGGGGAGATCTCCGTTATTTTAGTGGTTTTAAGCAAAAGCGCTGCAGTAAGAAGCAGCCACGCAGGAAGGGTGAACTTTATCACCGCGTACCATGCGTAATGACCGGGTCTTGAGCTGAGCCTCTGCTTTGTATCTTCCCAGACTTTTGCCCTGTAGGCACCGTATGCGAAAGACAAGCCAGACAGCACCGCAAGTATTATCATTAATGTAATCAGCATCAGCAATGCGCTCCGATGTAGTTTATGTTTTTACGCGACAAAACGGATCGGAATTTTATCCGATCCGTCCTGAGCTTGTTTTTATGGCAGAGTCTTATTTCACATCGTTAAGTGTAAGGCCTTTGCGGGCTTTCCAGTCTGCTCTTACTTTCTCTCTTTCTGTTTTAGAAAGGGGGATAAGACCGATTTCAGTAAGGAAGCCGCCTTCGCCTATCATTTTCTCGGAAAGGAACAGATCAACATACTGCTCGATGCCTTTTATTTTGCCGAGGTGGTCGCCCTTCACATAGAAGAAAAGGCTTCTTGATATGGGGTATGAACCGTTAAGCACGTTCTCGGGAGAGGGGAGAACACCGTCAACGCTGACGCCTTTGATTCTGTCTGCGTTTTCCTGAAGGAAGCTGTAGCCGAAGATTCCTATGGCATTTTTGTCTTTAACAAGTCTCTGAACTATGAGGTTGTCGTTCTCGCCTGAGGGAACATATACGCCGTCCTGACGGATTTTTTTGTAACCTTTGCCGTATTCTTTGATTTTGCCTGTTGCGCCTTCCATAACAAGCTCCTCGAAAGCGTCACGAGTGCCTGATGATGTGGGAGGGCCGTAAACAAGGATGTCCATAGCGGGAAGGCTTTTATCTATGTCAGACCATTTTTTGTAGGGGTTCTTTACAAGCTGACCGTTAACAGGCACTTCTTCCGCAACTGCGAGAGCAAGCTGAGCAAGAGTAACATTGAAGTCTGCCGAGTTTTTGTTGTGTGCTATCGCGATTCCGTCATAGCCTATTTTAATTTCGATAACCTGCTTGATGCCTGCTTTGAAATCGTTCTCAAGCTCGCTCTTTTTAATTCTGCGTGATGAGTTGGCTATATCAGCAGTATCCGCACCCACGCCTGCGGCAAAAAGCTTGTGACCGCCGCCGGAGCCGACTGATTCAACAACGGGTGTGGGGTTTTTTGTAGTTGCGCCGAATTCTTCAGCAACGTAGCTGGAAAAAGGGAATACGGTGGATGAACCCACAATTCTGATCTGATCGCGCGCGAATGCGAAACCCGCAGTAAGAGCCGTCATAACAAGGGCGACTGCGATAAGCTTCATAGTTTTCTTCATTTCCTACCTCCAATGAGATGACTTCTAAAGTCAGGTATATAAAAAATCATTTTTGTGAGGTTCTGATTACGAAAATGTCAGAAAAAAGTTAAAAAAAAGGCCGCTCCATGAAAATGAAGCGGCCGCAGTCTGTCGCATATTTTATTTCTTTAGATATATAAGCTGTTTAGATACCTAGCTTTCCATAAATTTAACTAAGTTATCCGCCATTGTCCATACGCCGCAGGGGCAGACTCCGGCGCAGATTCCGCATCCGATGCATTTTGAGGCATTTGACACATATTCGAATCTGCCTTCTGATTCAATCCTTGTTATCGCCTGCTGGGGGCAGATGTCACGGCAGAAGCCGCAGTCACGGCAGAAGCCGCAGCTCATGCACCGCTTGGTTTCGTCCTCGGCGGGCATCTCCTCAAGGCGGGTCTGGTTCATGGGATGATAAAACTCATCCTTAACCTTGTCCTGCGGAATCATGGGCGCTTTTTTAAACGCGTCCAGAGGTCTGCCTTTCAGCAGTCTGTCTATGTTGATCGCCGCTTTGCGTCCGTCGCCCAGAGCGTGTGTGAAGAGCCCCTGCTTTATTGCATCGCCGGTGATGAAAACCTTTTCATTCGCAGGGGACTGCATAAACTCGTTCACCAGCGTCATTCCCCTTTCATTCAGGTATTCCCTACCCAGGAAAGAGACATCCGGTCTGTCACCTATGGAGATTATAACTGTGTCCGCCTCTATGAATGAGCCGTCCTTGAAATGAACGCCCTTTTCCGTCACTTTTTCAGTGAACACAGGCCAGAGGATCTTCGCGCCGAGTTTTTCGGCGTGTTCAATCTCTTTCTCAAAGGCGGCGGGTTTCTGTATATCCACTGCGGTGACTTCCTCAGCACCCATCTGATAAGCGCCTATGACAACATCCATAGCGGCGTTGCCGGCGCCTATCACCACAACCTTTTTACCCACCGGGGGCTTCTCGCCCTTGTTGATTTTTTTGAGGAAATCAAGACCCTTCACGAGCCTCTCGTGCCCCTCAAAAGGAATAACCACAGGGTTGTGAGCGCCCACGGCAACCACAACCGCATCGTATTTTCCGCAGAGTTCCGCGAACATATCTTTATCAACACGGGTGTCTGTCTTAACATTCACACCTGTATCAAGTATTCTTTTTATCTCTGCGCTGAGAACATCTCTCGCCAGTCTGTCTTCGGGGATAACCTGCATCAGCTTTCCGCCGATCACGCTGTCCGCCTCAAGTATGTCAACGGCGTACCCCATCCTTTTCAGGTGAAACGCCGCAGTGAGACCGGCGGCGCCCGCGCCTATCACAGCCACCCTGCATCCGTTAGCGGCAGCGGCATCAGGAAGTTTGACATCCCTGCTGAGCATACCCATTTCCTTTATCTTGACAGGCACATCAACATTAAGCCTGCTGCATTCATCCTGACAGAGGTTCGGGCAGACCTGTCCGCACACGGAAGCGGGGAACGGGCTGTGCTCAAGCACAAGTTCCAGAGCCTCCTTGACCTTGCCCTGACGGAGCAGAGCTATCCTCTTCTGCGTGGGGATAAACACGGGGCAGTTATATTCGCACGGAGCGGAGTATTTCGCATTGCGCCATTCGGGTATGCGAAGCCTGTTTGCTCCGGTTTCCACATAGTCGGTAACTTTGAAGTCTTCCTGAACCAGATCCCCGAAGATACCGCCTTCCACCCATTTTTTCAGGCGGAAATCCCTTGCGGACATATATCTGACTTCGTGCCTTTCCTCATGGGTCTTGGCTACTATTTTATGCCACTGCCCCATATCGGAAAGTTCTTTATAAATTTCAGGTTTCTCTATCTTTTCAAGAAAAACACTGAGCCCTTTCGTGAGAAATTCCCTGTCCGCCTCATCAAGTTCCAGCATCCAGACTTCGTCCGAAAGCCCGCTCACATGACCGCGCACATACACGATTCCGCCCACCATGCCGACACAGCTTCTGTCACCGAGGACGGATTCGCCCTCCGCAACACCGTAACCGCAGACAATGGCGTAGCCGCCGCCCATAAACTCAAAGCTGAATGAGCCTACTCTTTTCAGCACCCAGAACTCGGGAGCAGGGTAGCGGGGGTCATATTTCATGAGCGCGCCGGAGCGTGTTCCGGTTTTGCCCGCAACATATATTCTGCCGGAAGCGGCGCAGTGCGCTGTTGTATCGCCGCCGTCACCCTTGAGGATTATTTCGGCTCCGGCGTTCAGCCAGCCCACGTCAGCAGGTGCTGAGCCCTCGACTATCACCGTGGTTCCGGGCATACCCATTGAACCGACCCTCTGGCCGGGGTTTTTCACCTTGAATGTAAGGTGTTCGCCGTTCTCAGCCCAAAGAGCGCCGCCTATGTTGTGCTGACCGGATGCGTCAACATCAAACTCGCGAATGCCTGCGTCAAGGTCTTTGTATATCTCTTTAAGAAGGCTCTGGGTTGAAACCCTTTTATCGTTTATTACGCCTTTGATATGTGTTTTTCCACTCATTTCAGCACCACCTAGCACGCATACTGGATCTGGAGTCTGTCCGCCACAGCCTTGTCCTCGCTGATGAGGCAGTCTGACCTGCCCACGGGGAGCGAACTGTTGCCGATGGGTGCGAGGAGCTTTTTAAGCTCGCCGTCAACGGAGAGGAAGTAGTTGACTATATTCTCCGCCACTCGGTCTATATCCAGCCTCTTAACCAGCGTCGGGTTCTGTGTGGTTATGCCCACAGGGCACAGGCCTGTGTTGCAGGCGTTGCATTTGCCGTGGTCATTGCCCACGCAGCCGGCGAGCTGAAGCATGAGCTTGCCTGTGAAGACCCCGTTCGCGCCGAGGGCTATCATCTTGAAGGCATCCGCGGCGAGGTTGCCTGTCTGCCCCAGACCGCCCGCACCCCAGAGAGGTATCTGCGACTGTTTGCCCTGATGCGTGGCAGCGAGGTAGCAGTCACGGAGCTTGGAGACTATCGGGTGACCTGTGTGGTCAAGGGAGACCTCGTTCGCCGCTCCGGTTCCGCCGAGTATGCCGTCGAGAAAGAAACCGCCCACTATGTTGTAGGGGTCGCGCAGAAGGTTGTTGTAAACCGAAACGCTTGTGGCGCTTGCCGCAACCTTGATAGCCACAGGAACCTTGAATTTGAACGCCGAGTTGAACGTTAGGAACATCTTCTGCACGCTCTCCTCAATGGAGTAAAGTCCCTGATGGTTCGGAGGGCTGAGAAGATCCGTCTTGGGAACGCCTCTGATCTCCTGAATGTGGCTTGCCACCTTCTTAGCCTGAAGCAGACCGCCGTCACCGGGTTTTGCGCCCTGACCTATCTTGATCAGCACGCCGCCGGGGAGCTCCTGCATATAAGGCATGGAGTTTATGATCCTGTTCCAGCCGAAGTGACCGGAAGCGATCTGGAGTATGGTGTATTTAAGGAATTTTGATTTCAGAAGTCTTATGGGAACGCCGCCCTCGCCGCTGCACATGCGCACGGGGAGTCCGCATTCCTCGTTAAGGTAAGCCGTGGCTATTGCCATGGCCTCCCACATCCTCCATGAAAGCGCGCCAATGGACATATCGCCTATGATAACCGGATATATCCAGTTCATGGGGGGAAGGGCTGAGGAGTCGATTTTCAGCCTTCCGTTTTCCAGCGTGAACGGAAGTTCGTCTGCGGGAAGAATCCTGCCGAAAGGGGCAAGCATGTCAAAGGTGTGTCTGGATGCGTCCAGAGAGGGGTCGGTCATCTGGCTGATTCGCCCTACCCTGATTTTGTCAAGAGTGCGCACGCCTGTGGAAAGGTTAGCCCTTCCGCCCCTTTTGAAGGGGTCAGCGAGCATCCCTCTGTATTTTATGGTGAATCTGGAGTCTTCATTGCGCACGGGCTTGATTGCGGTGTTCGGGCATACCCGCTCACACACTCCGCAGCCGCGGCAGAACTTGTATACATCCACTTTCTGCTTTATAACAGGCACAGCCTTGAACTCCACCTTGGGCTCAGGGGTGAGATAATCGCTCACAACTTTTCTGCGTTTTTCCATTCCGGCTTCGATAGCCTCAAAGGGACACGCCGCCACACAGCTTCCGCACATTGTGCATCTTTCGCTGGAATAGTTTATCTGCCAGTCAAGGTCATCCCTTGATATTTCGTTCACTCTCATTGTTGCCATCTCTGCACCTCAAGGTTGTTGGTGATAACAACTGTCTCTCTTTCGTTGGTGTATATATCCTCTTCCCAGTTTCTGGCGGGAAGAACCTCGTTTATGCCTGAGACCTCGGAGGTCATGACCACTGTTCCGTTATGCTTTCCGATAACCGTGGGGCGGAGCTTCTTGGCATCGCATGTGTTGAACAGAGTGCCGTCCGGCAGAACGCCTATGATGGTGTTCGGCCCGTTTATCTCAAGGTTGGAAAGGGATGAGCGGATGTATCTGAGCGCTTCGCCGTCTTCTCTTTTCGACATGTCCTCAAAAGGAAGCGGAGTTATGGCGTGTTTGTAGTATTCAAGAGGCCATTTGAGTATTTTGTGAATGTAGTGAAGAGTATAGAGGAAGCACTGCGAATCGGACTCAAAGCCTATGTAGCCTTTGTACAGCCCTTTCTGAAAGTTTTTGTTTTTTTCGTAAAAAGTGTTCTCGCCGTTGGCAAGAGCTGTGTAGCCCTGAAGGAAGAAAGGGTGGGCGGCGTAGCGCACTATGTCATAGTTGGTGTTCTGGCGGCACTGAGCGGTGATAACCTTTGCCGTGAACTCCCTGTCCTCTTTCCAGAGACCGAAATAGGTTCCGATATCCTGCGGGTCGCCTATCTCCTTGAGTGTCAGCACATCCGGCCAGAAGGAATAGACATAGCCGTCGTCACTCTCCTCCAGAACGCTTCTGAGCCTCAGCCTCATGTCCACAAGAAGCTCTTCCTTCTCCTCCTGCGGAGCGTATTTGAAGCTTCTGGGGTACTGGAAAACCTGAAAAACATAATTCGGCATGGGCTCTATGTTCAGCTCGTCACGGAAGTTTATCTCCGGCGACCACTGCATAACCCTGACGAAGCCTTCTTTATGGAGAATATCCTCAGCAATCGCCATGCCTCTGTCCGTACATGCCATTGAGAGGATGGGGAGATCTTTATAGTCTGCGAACCTGCCCCCCAAGTCCTGCATAACCATTGCAAAACCTGAGTTGTCATGCCCTTTCTGCTGGGAACGCATAAGGAGCAGGGCTTTTGACGGATGAAAATAATCCGTGGATTTGATAGCGCCTATTCTGCACATATCCTGCCTCCGATATGAAAGCAATTTACATTGCATTCTAAGTTTTTTTGACCGTTAAGCCTCATAAAAATTAATAAGAAAGGCAGACAGCCGAAACAGCCTGTGAGTCAGAAGAGCTTAAAGCTGCTTTCGGAATAAAACTTACCGGAGAGAGGTTTCCCTTTTCTTTGGGGGCTTTGAGGAATAAACCATTGCCCTTAATAAACTGCGCCTGTATGTGCCGCTGCGGAAATTACTCCGCGCCGGAAAATACGGTAAATCTCCCCTGTGTGTTTTACCGCCATAAGAACTTATAATATGAGTCAAAACAGATGTCAATAATTAGAAATGAAGGATAAAGCCCGTAAGGAGATATTAAAATAATATTTAAAAACAATTTTAAAATTATCTTAATGCGCAAAACCATTGTCATGTTTATTACAATTTTATTTTTAACATTTAGCATCAGTCATTTAAAAAGACGTAAAAATATCATGAACGTTATAAAACGCAGCGGAAACTGACAGCGGGAGTGAAGAAGGAGCTTTAAAAAAAAATTAATCAAATATCATTTTTGTCTGTATGTAAAAATCATCGGAGCCGTCTCTTATCTTGTCAAGCTGGCCTTTTGTGAGGTTTATCCTGTTTTTCATAAGAAACGTAGCCGCGATATCCGGCTCGGGAATGCGGTAATAGGCATAGAGAATCTTAGCCATTTTCAGAATCTTCGCCTCATTCTGAAACTTGCACTTGAAGGGCTCGTCCTGAAACTGGACGGGCATATAGAACTCAGGCTTGAACTTCCACTTCACAAGAAGGGCGATACCCGCGTTCACAGAGTTATGATCCGCAAGGCGGTTGTAGTTTTCGCTGTCTTTCGCGTCAATGGTTTCGCCTTCCAGATAGTCCGAAAGAACGGCGAGCAGAAATATATAGCCTATCCTGTGGAGCATCCCGATAGAGAAAACAATCTTTTTACCTGAGAATTTAAGGACATCGGCCAGAACATGGGCAATACATCCGACCCTTATGCTCTCCTCCACCGCCTCGTTTATCTCTTTATGGAACATGAGTTCCTTGTTTGAGGCGAGAGCAGCGTTTATATAATTGATAAGAAACATTTTTATATTCATTGTCCCGATGCGGACTATGGCGCTTTCAATATCCTTTATATCGGTGAACAGTCCGCTGTAGTGGACGGAGTTGGCAAGCTTGATGAGCCCTGCGTGTATGCCCGGATCGGTTCTGGACATCACTGCTATCTCCTGAATAGAGACATCGTCAGACTCAAGGACGGGGAGCATCTGGAACGCCACATCCTTTTTCATAGGGAGGATCACATCCCCTTTATCAAGAATTTTCTTGATGTAGTCGAATATGCCTTCCTTATTTTTCCGCGCGGCGGACTCAAGGGGTCTGCATACCTTTCCGGCGACAAGAATCTGCTCAAACGGACGCATCACCTGATTGTGGTATATAATCTCATAGCTTTTATGCATAAAATACTTATCAAGCTCTTTATCCGCCAGAATCATGTATATGCTCTGGGTGGAATCCTTGATATGATCCTGAAGCTTGGAAAAGCTTACAAATTCATTTTTATCAATGAGAACAATGAAAACATTGCGGAACCCGCGCGCCTCCAGCAGTCTTCTGAAGCCTCGGGTAAAAAATGAGAACGCCTCATGCTCAACCCCCATTATCTCAAGCATGGAGCTGTAATAGTTAAGAAGCTTTCTTTCAGAGCAAATAAGTATGGTGTCAGCCATTTTCTTCCTTTAAAAGTTATATTCTACTGCTGAATGCTCGGCAGTTCAATCCGGAAACAGGCGCCTTTCTCCGTGTTGCGGACGGAAAGCTTTCCGGGCATACTGTTTTCCACTATCATCTTTGACATATAAAGCCCTATCCCCGTTCCTTTGCCCTCCGGCTTTGTAGTGAAATAGGGTTCGAAGATTCTCTCCAGAAGCTCTTCCTTTATGCCCCCGGCGTTGTCCTCTATCTCCGCGACTGCCTTGCCGTTTTCATAGAAAACTCTGACCATAACGGAGGGTTCCGATGCTGACTGCTCGCTCAGGGCATCTTTTGAGTTGTTGAGGATATTAAGAAAAACCTGCGCCAGCTCATTGGGATAGCCTGCTACAGTGAGCTCTCTGTCAACACGGAGATCAACGTTTATCCTGTGTTCCTCAAAAAACGCCTGTACAAGATACAGAGCTTTCCTTACGCAGTCAGAGAGCATGAACTCCGTCTGCTCTTTGTTCTCCTTGAAGAAATTGCGGAAATCGTCCACGGTTGCGGACATCTGCTGAATAAGGGCATTTACCCTGTCCAGAATGTCTTTCAGCCTGTCATCCGTAAGTTCGCCGGAATCTTTTATATATTTAAGCTCAAAAAACGACAGATTAAGCGCGTTCAGAGGCTGACGCCACTGATGGGCTATATTGCCCAGCATCTCGCCCATTGCCGCCAGTTTTGACTGCTGAATAAGCAGTTTTTTGTGCTCCATATTTCTTTCCACTTCGTGCCGGACCTTTTCCTCCATAAGCGAGTAAAGCTCCATAAGCTCTTCCTGCATATACTTTCTGTCCAGCACGTTTACCAAAATCTCGCTGACTATTGTAAGGAGCGAAACAATATCGTCATCCCAGTCCCGCTCTCCGCCGAGGGATGAAAATGTCATGAAGCCGATGGATTTTCCTTCTTTAATCATAGGAACAATAACAAGCGACTTCACGCCGAGAGCGTTGAGATATTCCCTTTCATATTCAGAGCATTTCATGTAGCCGCTCAGGGATGTTATATTAATTATCTCCCTTTCCGCAAGCTTTTCAGTAAGCAGTTTCATCTCAAGCATTGAAAAGGATTTCATTCTGCCCATAAGGCTGGGCACACCCTGAAAGGTCCACTCATGGGTTATGGAAGCCTTCATATTTTCTTTGTCTGTCATGAAAACACAGCAGCGTTCCGCGTCAACAAAAGTGCCTATTTTCTCAAGGGCGCTGTTGATGCCGGAATCAACCTCCTCCGCTGAGAGGTTTATGAACCCGGCGGAGATTTCCATTATCTGCTGTTCAAACCAGAGCCTGTTCTGTATGCCCAGTTCGGCGTTCACCCATGTTGTTATATCGTCATGTATGGAGACAATCCCCGCGAAGAGGCCGCGTTCGTTACGCACTGCGGTTTTTGTTATGTCAAACCAGCGGAATTCTCCGGTGGTTTTCACATAAACTGTTTCCACATAGTTGTAGCTGGAGCATCTTCCGGCGGCTATCTCGCGGTCGCCTTTGGAAAACCTGTCATATTCCTCATCCGCAAAGAGCTGTTCATCCGTTCTGCCGATGATCATTGCGCTGCTGTGCACACCTGCAAGATCAAGAAAACTGCGGTTGCATCCTGTGTAGCAAAGATCCTTATTTTTCCAGCAGACAGCGGCAGGCAGGCTGTCTATCACGTTCTGAAGAACTTTCTGATAACCGCTTCCGCCTGAAAAGGATGTGTAGTCAGGGCAGTTCACCCTGCGGATTATCCCCTCGAATCCGGAGGCTTTCCCCACTGTGTCCCTTATTATGAACACACTTTCAGTGGCGTTTATCTCCTCTCCGCTTTTTGAGACAAGGGTTACAGATATCTCCTCCGCCAGCCCTCCCCTCAGAAGAGCATCCTCAAAGGATGTGCGGGCGGAAGGATACTTATACAGGCTGTCTATGGTTATGCCTGTCAGTTCCTCGGCGGAATACTCCAAAACACGCTCTGTACCGCCGGATACCCTCACAATTCTTCTTGAGATATCGGTTTCGTAAAAAATTTCACCGGAAAAAGCTGAAAGCCTTTCAAAAGGCATCGGCAACCCTCTTTGACTCTCTGTTTGATATATGATGATAAATAATACACATAATTACCTGCAATCACAAAACTTAAATGCCGTTCAAGCTTCAAACCGGCACATTTATTTTCATGTGCGCCAAGATTTGAAGTGACAATCCATCCAAAGAGTTATATATTCTATTTTTCGAATATATAGTTTCACGGAGATCGAAATGTCAGAAGCGGTTCACACTATTTCCGGCGGAAGGCTCAGATTTTTTCCCATTACGCTGTTTGCGACAGTTATGGGGCTCACTGGCCTTGCCATAGCTTTTTTGAGGTTTGACCACATAATGCACACACGCACATACGCAGGAGGGATGCTTTTGTTTGCCGTGTCTGTGTGGTTTGTTTTCCTGACTGTGATGTATTCTCTGAAGCTTTATCTTTATCCTGATGAGGTTAAAGAGGAATTCAGGCATCCGGTGAGGATGAACTTCTTCCCCACTGTCTCCATTTCAATGCTGCTTCTGAGCATAGGCTATGACGGCATTTATCAGCCTCTTTCATCCGCTTTATGGCACGCGGGCGCTCTTGTGCATATCAGCTTCACATTCGTCATACTGAATATATGGTTCTTCAATGACTTCAGGCTGCAGACCAAGAACCCCGCATGGTTTATCCCCGTGGTGGGGAATATACTGGTTCCGGTGGCGGGCGTGACCCATGCGAACGCCGAAATAAGCTGGTTTTTCTTTTCAGTGGGGATAATACTCTGGATAGTGCTGTTCTCTATTGTGTTTTACAGGCTGATTTTCCATGAACAGCTCATGGCTAAGTTTCTGCCGACACTATTCATACTCATTGCGCCGCCCGCTGTGGGATTTCTCGCATATGCCAAGCTCACGGACGGGCTTGACGCCTTCGCCCGCGTGCTTTATTATTTCGGACTTTTCACCGCGTTCATGCTTTTCAGCATGTTCAGGCACTTCAAAAAGGTTCCGTTCTTCGTTTCATGGTGGGCATATACCTTCCCCATGGACGCGCTGACGATCTCCACACTCCTGATGTATAAGCTGACAGGCTATGTTTTTTTCAAGGTTCTTTCTGTTGTTTTTATCACTATGACCGTGGCTGTTGTTCTCACTGTTGTGTATAAAACAGCAGCGGCGGCACTGAAAGGACAGGTTTGCGTTCCGGAATAAAAAAAACGGGGGCTTTTCAGCCCCCTCTTTGTTTTACAGTTTGAATCTGGTTATAAGCGACTGCAAATCAGCGGCCAGACGGCTGAGCTGTTCAACCGCCTCGGCGGATTCGGAAGCGGCAACCGAGTTATCTTTTGTAACGTTTGATATGTTCTCGATGCTTCTGGTCATCATCTCCATGGCGCCTGCCTGCTCGTCCGTAGCACGGGCAATCAGGGCAACCTCTCCGGATACGTTTTCAACCTCGCTGAGAGTTTTATCCAATGAGTCTGAGGCTTCTTCAGCTTTTTCTTTACCGATCTCAACTTTTTCCACGCCTTCACGCATTCCGGCTACCGCACCGCCCGTATCAGCCTGAATATGCTGTATCATGTCGGCTATCTGTTTTGTGGCGGTGGTTGTTTTCTCGGCCAGCTTGCGCACTTCATCAGCTACAACGGCAAAACCCCGTCCGTGTTCCCCTGCCCTTGCTGCTTCAATAGCGGCGTTCAGGGCGAGGAGGTTTGTCTGATCCGCAATTTCGTCAATAACCTGAATGATCAGCCCGATCTGTTCGCTGGAGTTGCCCAGCTCACGGACAGTCTTCTCTGTTTCCATAACAGTTTCGGCTATTTTTTCCATCATTGCTTTTGTCTGACGGACTATTTTGTGGCTCTCCTCAACAGAGTTTCTCGCGTTTTCTGCGCTTCCCGCAACATTTTTCGCGTTCTGGGAAACCTCAATAACCGTGGCGTTCACCTCTTCCACAGCAGAAGCAGTGGCGGCTGCCTCCTCGGCCTGAGCCACGGCACCCTGCGCTATGTGCTCTGATGTGCTGGAAAGTTCCGCTGAAGTGGAAGCCAGATTGTTGACAGACTCTATCACAGTCTCAAGCACATTTCTGACGGATGCGCTCATTCTGTCAAGCGAAGAGTAAACCTCGCCTATTTCATCCTTCCGTGTGTTTGCGGGCATAACAGTGAAATCACCCGCCGCCAGAGTGGAGAGACGCTTGTTGACCTCTTTCAGGGGCAGGAAGATAAGCAGCCTGTTCACCATTATTACAAGAGCAAGAAGTATTCCTATAACCACAAGCAGGGCAAGATAGTTGCGGAATGCGTCCATCCTTGTGCCCTGAATAATCGGAGAGAGGGGAATCATTATCTCAAATGCTCCGTGAATCTCCCCCGCGCGCCAGTTTTCCATTCTCACGCCGGTGGGGTCAAGTCCCTGATCATTGCCCCAGAGCTCCATGGAAGTGGCTGGGTCGCCGTGACAGAGCTCGCACTCTTCGGTAAGGCGCACTGCCTTGTAATAACGGATAATATCATTTTCTTCGTCTATTATGTAGTGCTCCGGCGTGCTGCCCGTGCCTTTGTCCAGACGGGTAAGCATCTCAAGAACTTCAAGATCCGTTTTATCAGGTTCGTTAATGGGATTGCGCGGGGAAACCTTAGGAACCTTCATCTTGACACCTATCTCATCCGCCTTGGCTTTGAGAACATTCATCGAGACGGAGATAGGCACAGTATGAAGAAATTTGTCCACGCTGCTCCGGGCAGCTTCGTAATCATAAACACCGGCTCTTCCGGCATCAGCTATCGCCTCTCTCACTGCTTCCGCTTCAAGCACCAGAGCTCTCGCTTTTGAGACCTCGAAGTTGACCCAGTCATTTTTCTGTTTGATGTAGCTTCCGTAGAAAAGCGCGCTCATTCCGAAGAACACAATCAGAAAAATGATGATTGACAGTTTCTGGCTGATTTTCATTAATAACTTCCTTCAGGGGAGCAAAACCGCGTACCCCTGTATTTGCGGGTATTTTGTTAACCTCAAGATAAAAAAACGATAATTATCCTTTCTCAAATCCCCGTATTGTCCGAACATAAACAGTGATTTGATATAAACAAAACATCACTATGCATTATATCGGCTGTTTTCAGATTTTTCTCATAATTTTGATAATTATCATCTTAATTTGTTTTCAGTTTCAGGGAAACCACACACTCCACATGATGAGTTCCGGGGAACATATCTATGATGCTGAAGTCTTTTATATGATAAAGTTCCTGAAGCTTGGCGATGTCCCTCGCAAGAGTTGTCGGATTGCAGGAAACATATGTG
This sequence comes from Deferribacterales bacterium, assembly GCA_050253335.1. Taxonomy (GTDB): domain Bacteria; phylum Chrysiogenota; class Deferribacteres; order Deferribacterales; family Geovibrionaceae; genus Geovibrio. Next base: position 19,504 of record JBFWJG010000009.1, read on the forward strand.
ACAGTCGCGGGCTTTTTGTCCTTTATGAAATAGATCACGCTTTTCTCAAGCCCAGTGCGCGGAGGATCGGCAAGGAGGTGGTCAAACCTTCCTTTGCAGGTTTTGAGGAACTTAGTGACATCTCCGGCCGCCCATCTCACATTAGCCAGTTCCAGCTTCTGCCCGAGTCTGATAGCATCCTTTGATATCTCGACACCCGTAACGGAGCGGAAACTGCCCGCAAGACCCACAGTGAAGAAACCGCTTCCGCAGTAAAGCTCAAGCGCATTTACGCCCACAGAGCCGTGAACTGCCTTTTTCTGAAGCTCGCCCATGAGGAATCTGTTGCTCTGAAGGAAGCTGTCACCGCCTATGAGAACCGTTCCGCAGGGTGTGTCCATCTCCATGTACTCTTCGCCGATCACAAAGTCTTTTCCTGTGATGCCGTCAAATGCCACGAATTTGATATCGTCGGAATCCATCCCCTTCACGGAGGCGAGGAAACCGCCTTTTCCGTTTTCAACGGCATAGAGTTCATATATCTCATCCGCGGGATTTGCCTCAGCAAACTCACGGCACTTGGCGACAAGAGTTTCGCTGACCAGCGGACAGTCCCCGACCTCGATGAAGTCACGGCTTTTGAAACCGTAAAAACCGAGCTTCCCGTTCTTAACCTTGAAAGTCACTCTGTTTCTGTAGCGGAGCTTCTCACCGGACATCACTTCCGTGGGCACGCTGCATTTTATATTTCTGAAAGCCTGACGGACTATCCTTGCCTTTATCTCTTTCTGCGCCTCATAATCTATGTGCCCGAAGGAGCATCCGCCGCATACGCCGATATGCGAACAGTATTTTTCTCCTCTTTTGGATGAAGGCGTAACAACCTCCACAAGGGCTGCGTATATAAAGTTCTTTTTATCTTCGGTCATTTCGGCAATTACCTTGTCGCCCTCTACTGTAAAGGGTATGAAGGCCGTCCTTCCGTCCGTGAATGTTCCAATGCCGTAACCGCCGTATGCCGTGTCTCTTATCTCTGTTTCAAAGCGCACCTGTTATTCTCCTCATCTCTTCTGTATATTCGCCGTTAATTCTCATTATAAGCGGCGGTTCAATTATCAGCTCCGCCTTTCCGTCTCTTCTGAACTCTATCAATGCCGTTCTAGCCACTGTCTGCCCGTCCGGATGGACAAGGCGCATCCTCTTGGGTTCAAGCCTGTTTTTTCTCGCCGTGACAAAAACATCCGCCAGAAGGTCGCTGTCTATGCAGATAGACAGGCTCCCGCCGGATTTCAGGAAGCTTTTGCAGAACCCGAACAGATCATCCAGATTCATTGTCTCATTAAATCTTGCTGTTCTCTCTGTGAGCGTAGGGGGAATTTTGCCGGAGCTTTCCTTTCTGTAAGGAGGGTTGCAGACCGCCGCGTCATAATGAAACTCCGGTCTGTAGCTTCGCAGATCACCCAAAACAGGCTTAACAACCCCTTCCAGCCCGTTTTTCTGCACGGTTTCACTCAGACAGGAAAACATACTCTCCTGAAGCTCAAGGGCATCTATATCAGTATAGCCTTTAACTTTAGCAAGAAGCGCGGCGATAACACCGCTTCCGCTGCCTATGTCTATGGTTTTTGATTTTGCGGACGGACGCACGAAATCTGCCAGCATGACAGCATCCACGGAAAAGCGGAAGCCCTCTTCCGGCTGGCATATGACAATGTCACTGCGGACTATGGAATCGTAGGTTTTGTTCATTGATGTATATTAGTGCAAATAACAGCAAACAGGAAATAAAATTATAAAAGAAGCTGAATTAAAAAGGGGCGGTGTGTGCCGCCCCTTTTTCTATTACTTATATTTTTCAGCAATCTGAATTTTGGTGAGCTCGACTTTAAGTCTTGCTTCCATGTTTCTGAAGTTCTGCGCATCCTGCTGACGCTCGTTTTTCAGAGCGCTTTCAGCCTGAAGCTTGCGTTCGATGGCTTCCTGAAGGTTAATTTCACGGCCAAGCTCAGCGGCATCGGCGAGAACAATAACCTTGTCGGAGCTGATCTCGATGAGACCGCCTCCTTCAATAGCGACATATTCGTTTTTGCCGCCTTTCCTGTACGTCATTTCGCCGACGCGCAGAGCGGAGAGAAGCGGAGTGTGGCCGGGCAGAACGCCGAGGTCGCCCTCAACACCCGGAACAATGACTTCTTCCACGTCTTCGCTGAGAAGCAGACGCTCAGGAGTAACCAGTTCAAGCCTTATCATATCAGCCATGATTATGCACCCTTCTTGAGTTTCTCCGCCTTCTCGTAAACCTCGTCAAGGTTTCCTACAAGGTAGAAAGCCTGCTCAGGAAGATCGTCGCAGTCGCCCGCGAGTATCTTTTTAAAGCTTTCGATGGTCTCGTTAAGCGGAACATATTTGCCCGCAAGACCTGTGAACTGCTCGGCAACATGGAAAGGCTGAGAAAGGAATCTCTGAATCTTTCTTGCCCTTGCAACCGTGAGTTTATCCTGCTCTGTAAGCTCTTCCATACCGAGGATCGCGATGATGTCCTGAAGCTCTTTATATCTCTGAAGAACAGCCTGAACAGCCCTTGCTGTTTTGTAGTGATCTTCACCAACTATGTTGGGATCGAGAATCCTTGATGTTGAGTCAAGGGGGTCAACCGCGGGGTAGATACCAAGTTCCGCAATCTGACGTGAAAGAACCGTAGTCGCGTCAAGGTGTGCGAACGTAGTAGCGGGAGCAGGGTCAGTAAGGTCATCCGCAGGAACGTAAACCGCCTGAACAGATGTGATTGAACCCTTTTTCGTAGAAGTAATCCTCTCCTGAAGTTCACCCATCTCCGTACCGAGCGTAGGCTGGTAGCCCACCGCAGAAGGCATACGTCCGAGAAGTGCGGACACTTCGGAACCCGCCTGAGAGAAACGGAAGATGTTGTCAACGAAGAGAAGAACGTCCTGTCCCTGAACATCACGGAAGTATTCCGCGATTGTGAGGCCGGTAAGCGCAACTCTCATCCTTGCTCCGGGGGGCTCGTTCATCTGGCCGTACACCAGGGCAACTTTATCGATAACGCCGGATTCCATCATCTCAGCATAAAGGTCGTTACCTTCCCTTGTTCTTTCACCGACTCCGGCGAAAACGGAGTAACCGCCGTGCTGTTTTGCGATGTTGTTGATAAGCTCCATGATAAGAACCGTTTTACCAACGCCCGCACCGCCGAAAAGGCCGGTTTTACCGCCTTTTGTATAGGGTTCAAGGAGGTCGATAACTTTGATTCCCGTTTCAAGGATCTCGTAGTTTGTGTCCTGCTCGTCCATTGTGGGAGCGGGTCTGTGGATAGGCCAGTAGTCGTCAGCGACCACAGGTCCTTTTTCGTCAACGGGCTGTCCCGTAACGTTAAGGATACGTCCCAGAGCGCCTTTGCCCACCGGAGCGGCTATTGCTTTTCCGGTGTCAACCACGTCAGTGCCTCTCATAAGACCTTCTGTGGATGTCATGGCAACACTGCGGACAGTGTCTTCTCCGAGGTGCTGTTCAACCTCGCAGACGATCACTCTTCCGTTTTTATCGGTAATCTCGATGGCGTTGTAGATTTCGGGAAGATTGCCGGGGGCAAACTTCACGTCCACAACAGGGCCGATTACCTGAACAATTTTACCAACATTATTTGCCATTGTTGATTCACCCCAATATATCGATAGTTCGTAAAAACTTACATCCTGTAGTTTTTGCTCACTCGCAGTCAGCGGAGCAAAGCTCCTTGCTGCTCTCGCTTCACTGGAACCTTGCAGAATGCTCTGCTCCGGTTCGTTCCGCGGGCACATCAGTGTGCCTTGGAAGGAAGCCTGCTCTTTCTTCTATCTGTACCTTGTTAGCCGTTGAGAGCCTCAGCACCGTTTACGATGTCAAGAATCTCCTGTTTTGCCGGCACAAAAACAACGTCCTGTGTTTTTGTGCTACACGCTCGCGCCGTGCTAAACACGGCTTCGCTGCGCACGGCGAAGGTACATCCTGTACCTTTTAGCCGTTGAGAGCCTCAGCACCGTTTACGATGTCAAGAATCTCATTGGTGATTGCAGCCTGACGCGCCTTGTTGTAAGTCAGCGTCAGTTTGCCGATCATGTCGGATGCGTTTCTGGACGCGTTGTCCATAGCCATCATCCTTGCACCGTGCTCACCCGCTGTGGATTCAAGCAGAGCCTGAAAAATCTTATAACGGATGTATCTGGGCATAAGCTCGTTCAGGAGCATTTCAGGCTTCGGCTCGTAGATGTACTCCACAAGCTGTTCGCCCGCAGCCTCAATTTTCAGCGGAAGCAGTTTTTCCGTAACCGGTGTCTGGGATGCTGTTGATCTGAACTCGTTATAGAGCACATAAACATCGCTTATACCGTTATTAAGGAACTGCTCCACAACCACATCGGCTACGCCGACTGCATCGCTGAAGAGAACCTTGCCTGCGAAATCGGCATATTTCTCAATTATTTCAAAGTCTCTTTTTCTGAAAAACTCGTATGCTTTCTTGCCTATGCAGACAAGCTTGACCTTTTTTCCGGGATGCTCGGAAGCAAACCGGGAAACTGCTTTCAGAATGTTGTTGTTGAAAGCTCCGCAAAGTCCTCTGTCACTCGTAACGACTATGAGGCCTATGGCGTCCGTATTTTCATTACCGGCGAGAAACGGGTGAAGCTCGGGATTGGCTCTCTGAGCCACATCGTGAACCATCTCCGTAATCTTGCGGGCAAAGGGTCTCGCGGCAGCCATAGCGTCCTGCGCACGGCGCATTTTCGCAGCGGAAACCATTTTCATGGCTTTCGTGATTTTCTGCGTGTTCTTTACGGATGCTATTTTGCGTTTTATATCACTGGTTCCGGCCATCTAAAAGCTCCTTAGCCAGCGGCGAACATCTTTTTAAATTCTTCAACTGCGCCTTTAAGCTTATCAGTAAGCTCGTTTGAAAGAGCTTTTTCTGTTCTTATGCTGTTAAGTATGTCGCCTTTGCTGTTTTTGAGGAAGGAGATAAATTCCTTCTCAAATTTGCCGAGAGCGGCAGTGGGTACATCGTCAAGCAGACCGTTAACACCGCAGAAGATGACTGCAACCTGCTCCTCAACGGGAACGGGTACATACTGAGCCTGTTTGAGGATTTCAACAAGCTTCTCACCTCTTTTAAGCTGTGCCTGAGTAGCCGCGTCAAGGTCAGAACCGAACTGTGCGAATGCCGCAAGTTCACGGAACTGTGCAAGGTCAAGCCTGAGACGGCCTGCAACCTGCTTCATAGCCTTGATCTGCGCGGAACCGCCAACCCTTGAAACTGAGAGACCAACGTTAACCGCGGGTCTGATACCTGAGTAGAACAGGTTTGTTTCAAGGTAGATCTGTCCGTCCGTAATTGAAATAACGTTTGTGGGAATGTACGCCGAAACGTCGCCCGCCTGAGTTTCAATTATGGGAAGAGCCGTAAGAGAGCCTGCGCCTTTTTCCTTGCTGAATTTTGCCGCCCTTTCAAGAAGCCTTGAGTGAAGGTAGAAAACGTCGCCGGGGTAAGCCTCACGTCCGGGAGGACGTCTCAGGAGAAGTGACATCTGCCTGTAGGCTGTTGCCTGTTTGGAAAGGTCATCATATATAAGAAGCGCGTGCTCGCCTCTGTCTCTGAAGTATTCGCCCATTGTAGTTCCCGCAAGAGGTGCGATGAACTGAAGAGGAGCGGGGTCGGAAGCTGTCGCAGCCACAACGATGGTGTAATCCATGGCGCCGTGTTTCTCAAGAGTGTCAACCACCCTTGCAACTGTTGAGCGTTTCTGACCGATAGCCACGTAAACGCATATAACGTTCTGGCCTTTCTGGTTGATGATGGTATCTATCGCGACTGCTGTTTTACCAGTCTGACGGTCGCCGATGATAAGCTCCCTCTGTCCGCGTCCGATGGGGATCATTGCATCAATTGCTTTGATACCTGTCTGGAGGGGTTCGTGAACTGACTGCCTGTCAACGATACCGGGGGCAATTTTCTCGATAACGTCCATCTCTGTCGTTTCGATGGGTCCTTTGCCGTCAATGGGCTGTCCGAGGGGGTTAACAACCCTGCCTACAAGAGCTCTGCCCACGGGAACAGATGCGATCTGTCCGGTACGCTTTACTGTATCTCCTTCACGGATGTGTGAGTACTCACCCATGATAACGATACCGACATTGTCTTCCTCAAGGTTGAAAACAATACCGTATACTCCGCCGGGAAACTCAACAAGCTCTCCGGCCATAGCCTTATCAAGACCGTAAACTTTTGCGATACCGTCACCTGCTGTGATTACGGTACCGACCTCCTGCATTTCTACTTTCTGGTCAAAGTTTTTGATCTGGTCTCTGATGATCTGGCTTATCTCTTCAGCTTTGATCTGCATCAGCCAAACTCCTTATTATAGTTCTTGTATTCTTATGAGATCAGACGATCTCTGATTTTATTAATCTGTCCTTTGATGCTGGCATCGTAAAGCGTGCTGCCTACTTTTGCCACCACACCGCCGAGGATGCTTTTGTCCACTGTGACAACCGCGGTAATCTTTTTGCCTGTGATTTTGCTGAGCGCTTCTTCAAGGCTTTTCACTGCATCACCGCTAAGCTCAGCAGCGGAAGTAACCTCAGCCACAGCTTCGCCTTTTTCTTCCATTGCGAGTGTTTTAAGATAACCTGTGATTTCGTCAAGGAGCTCAAGCCTGTTTTTCATGGCAAGCATAACGAGAAAGGAAGAGGTGAATCCGTCTAGCACTCCTTTATCGTTAAGGCTTCTGATTACAGTCGCTTTGTCTTCCTTGGAGATAACGGGGTTTTTGACAAAAACGCCGAAGTCTTTTGAGTCGCCTGAAAGCGCGGTTACCGCATCCAGCTTTTCTATAACGGAAGAAAGGCTGCCTGCTGCTCTGGCTTCTTCATAAAGGGCTGAGGCGTAGCGTCTTGCTGCTACCTGTGTTCTCACCTGCTCACTCCTAATTTCTTTATGTAATTGCCGAGAATCTCGCTCTGCCTCTCAGCGGTCAGTTCCTGACCGATTTTGGTCTGGGCAGCTGCAAGAGCGGCAAGAACCGCCTGTTTTTTAAGCTCTTCGGAGGCTTTTTTGTAGTCAGCCTGAATTCTGCTTTCAGCGAGACGTCCGAGTTTCTCAATTTGTCTTTCGGCGTCTTCGATGATGGCTTTCTTTTCGTTTTCGGCTGCTTCAAGCGCTCTCTGCTTCATGGTTTCAAGATCTTTCTCAAAGCCTTTCATCTTCAGCTTGTAGCTTTCGATCTCGGTTTTTGCTGTTTCGTTTGCTTCCTTAGCTGTCTGGATTGACTTCTCGATGTCTTTTGATCTTTTGTCAAGAAACTCAAGAATAGGTTTTTTAAGAAGCTTGAAAAGAATGATGACAAACAGAACAAAAACCAGAACCCTGTAGCCGAAGTTTTTGAACATTGCGCCCATGTCTACGGTTCCGTGACCGTCTACGGCCGCGAAAGCGCTGAGTGAAACTGCCGCGAGGATTAATGTTAAATAGAGTTTTCTCACTGCCATCCCCCTACGCAGACTTAAGAATTTTCTGAACTATCAGATCGGAGAGTTCGCCGATCGTAGCGTCCATGTTTTTAGCTGCCGCTTCTTTTTCGCTCTCAAGTTTAAGCAGCGCAGCTTCAACCTTTGCGTCCACCTCTGCTTTTGCCTGAGCGACTTTCGCCGCGGCATCCTTGGAGGCTTCCTCTCTGATTTTTCTCTGATATTCAGCCATTTCGGCTCTCATCGCATCCATCTTCTCTGCGTAGCTTTTTCTGCCCGCCTCAACCTCAGCGCGGAGACCCTCAGCCTCGTCCGTAAGGGACTTGATGCGTGAATCTCTGGACTGGATGGTTTTGAGCGTGGGGTCAAGAATCAGTTTTTTGCTGATGAAGATGATGAGAAGAAACTGAATGATCTGAATAACGATAGTAAAGTCAACGTATACCATTAATGACCTCTGCTTGATTAAAGACTGCTGCGTTTGTACTCCCGGCAGGCTCCAAAAATATCAGGACGCCGAAAAACGGCAGTCCTTCAACGGAAACCCCTGCGGGCGTCAAAACCGACATATACCGGCCGGAAAGAAAAGCCGGTCACAACTGGTTTAAGTTTGGCTAAAACCTTTGCGTGAAGCGGAACGCAGTACATTCAGAACTGTATACAGTGTACAGTCAGGAAGGAAGTTATCAAAACTTGTTTCCCTTGTCAATACAATTTATTACGCATTAATACAGCGTTCTGTACGCATTTTTCCGCATAATCACCGCATTCGGTATTACGATATGCTTGTACACTTTTTACCATGTTAAATCAAGAACTCAGTTTCCATGAAAATGAAATCAACTTTATTAATACATCATTATGCATTATAATAAATTATTATTTCATAAGGGTGGATGATGGCAGATAAAACCATTGAGTATTATTCTGAAAGTTTGAGTCCTATAATCAGGGGCATCCTCAAGCAGATGTCCGAGAAGAAAATAAGCCTTACAGACAAAACACTGAATGAAGCACTTGTGGAAAATGAAGATTTCAACAGGCTGTTTCAGTCCACATGCAGACCTGTCTACAAAACATCAATAACAAACAGAATGCTCCCCTACATCGACAGCCTCAAGGGATATGTCAGCGACAGGGAACTCGCCGAGGTTTTCTCCATGATCAACGGAGAAGCGGATATAGAAGACATCACCGACGCTTTTCTCGGCGCCATGTCAAAACAGCTTATCAAAAACGACAAACGGCTCTCCACCCTTACGGAGTTTGTGGAATCGCTCTTCAAGAAGGTTCTCTCAACGCAGGACAAAATGTCCGATAACCTTGAGGACAACATACGCTTCGTTGAAGAGGATATAAATCAGGACAGGGAACTGATGAGCAACGCAGAAGAGATAGAGCAGATTCTGCGTGAAGAGGGGATCGTTTTCCCCGGAAAGCCGTTCACCAAGTTCATGGAGGCTTTCGATTCCAAACTGGCCGGAAAGAAAGACAAACTGGAGAGCATGACCGAAAGCTATTCAAAAATAGAAACCGAACTCACGGAATACAAAAAAGAAGTAGCCCAGCTTAATGAGAACATACGAAAATACAGGCAGGAAACAATAACAGACCACCTCACTGGGCTCAACAACCGCAAATATATGGACATCAAGCTGGCTGAAGAGATAGTCCGCTTCGGAAGACACGGCCAGCCGTTCTGTATTCTCCTCATGGACATAGATAATTTCAAAAAGATTAACGATGTCTACGGCCATATAGTGGGTGATCAGGTCATAAAACATCTGGGCGGAGTGGTTAAGGCTCATGTGCGCAAGTCAGATTTTTCGTTCAGATACGGCGGCGAGGAATTCCTCGTTCTTCTCCTTAATACCGATATCGAAAACGCAGTCCGCATCGCCGAACAGATAAGAAGCAAAGTGGAGACGACCAACTTCACCCTCAAGGACAAAACCTTCGTCATCACGGTGACCATAGGCGTGGCTCAGTATATGGAAGGGGAAAGTGTTGAATCACTCCTTGAGAGGGCAGACAAAAATCTCTACAACGGCAAGCGCTTCGGAAAAAACAGAGTGGTGGGCTGAGGGGGCCTACCCTATCTCAAACCCGTCATAGGAGCAGATTGTGGAGGGGAATACTTTTTTTGCCGCCTCAAACATGGCGTCAAGCTCCGCATCCTTGTAGTCAGGGTTGTGGTGGTAGAGGACAAGATTTTTTATGCCCGCCTTCCGCGCGAATTCGGCGCCTTTGATATAAGTTGAGTGCCCCCAGCCTTTTTTGGCTGTGCCGTCTCTTTTCCCTTCGTAGTCCTCAGGGGTGTATGTGGTGTCAAAAACCAGATAATCGCACCCGCCGCCGAACTCTATCAGAAAATCATCCCGCTCTGTTCCATGCTCAAAATCAGTGGCGAAAAGCGTTGTCGTGTCTCCGTCCTTTATTTTGTACATAAGCGCGCCGTCCGGATGGTTCCCCTCCGCCGCGAAAACGGTTATATCACCGAAAACAAAGTGCTGTCCGCCTCTGATAAGGTTAAAGCGGATGTTGGATTTCAGCATTGTGCGCGGAATAGGAAAAAAAGGCGGATTAAAAAGAACCTTCAGAAAGTCTTTCGAGGTAAGGGTGCTTTTGTCTTCAAGGTAAAGAAAAATATGCTTGCCCGGGGTGTAAAAAGGTCTGAAAAGAGGAAGACCGCAGATGTGATCCCAGTGAAGATGAGTAAGAAAGATATGATATTCTTCAAAATCCCCCATCCCGTTGAGGTTGTATATGCCTGTTCCGCCGTCCAGAACTATGCATCTTTTTTCATCAGCAGGGATAATAAGACAGGCTGTGTTTCCCCCGTATTTGGAGAAATCAGGCCCGGAGACCGATATTGTACCTCTCGTTCCGAGAAAGCGAATCATTAGAACCTCTTAACAAGCTCAACCCTGTTTCCGACATCGTTATAAGAGACATCGTCAAAATACATCCTTGTAATAAGGATACCACGTCCGTGCAGTTTGAAAAGCCCTTCCTGCATGGTAGGGTCGGGAATATCATCAACCTTGAATCCATCCCCCTGATCTTCAATGGAGATTCTGACAAACTCCTGATTTATACAGAAGCTGAAAGTCACTTTCTTGTCTTTGTATTTATCGTCCTTCAGCCTTTCCTCAATGAGACCGTAGTATGTTCCGTTCTCCGTTGCCTCCAGCTTCTGGTCGCCAGAGATGGAAAGGTTGCCGTGCTCTATGGCGTTTGTGATCATTTCAGCAAGGCCGATTCTTATCTTCTCAAGGGAGTTGAAATCCAGAAAATAGATAAATTCCTTGGTGAGTATGTAAACTATGCGTTCAACATTAAAAATATCATTGGAAATGCTGAAGGTTTTTTCTATGGAAAAAGGGCGGACAGAGGAGATGCTGTTTTCAAGATTACCGTTATGGCACACTGCATCAACAAGATAGCGAAGCTGCACACTGTCAAAGCTTTCGTCCACAGCAAAAACACCTTCGGGAAGGTCGCCTCTTTTACCGATAAAACAGAGCGGGACATCCTCCCGAAAACCCTTTACCGTATCGAAACAATCCGTTATGAATACAATGACGGAAACATCGAGCTCGCATTTTTCATCCCTGAAGTTAATCAGGGTGAAGCGCTCAGCCGAGCAGAAATCCGCCAGACGTGCTAAGAAACTGTTATCATTGATAAAACAGGCTATTTTCTTCATGTAGCGATTATAGCACAGTTTTTTTAAAAATAAATACAATAATACTTACAAAGCATAACGGAGTATGCCTTGATAGAAGCTTCAATTTTCAGGGATTATGACGTAAGGGGCACTGTGCCCGACAAACTTTCATACGATGCGGCGGCGCTTGTGGCAAACGCGTTTGCCCTAAAGCTCTTTAAAGAAAAAGGAAAAAAATGCAAAGTTGCCGTCGGACGGGATGTGCGCCCCTCCTCCCTTGAACTTTTCAGACGCACGGTTCAGGGACTTACCGATGCGGGGGCCGATGTTCTGGACGCAGGGGTATGTCCTTCCCCGGTAGTTTATTTCACCTCAAAAACCACGGATGCTGACGGCTACATAATGATAACCGGAAGCCACAACCCGCCTGAGTATAACGGAATGAAGTTCGGCAGCGACACAAGGGTCTATCACTCCGGCAGAATTCAGGAGATATACCGGAGCATACTTGAGCGCGGCTATGTTGAGGCGGCGGAAAAAGGCTCGGTTTCCGCTAGAGACATGACAGCGGAATATATCAGATGGAATCTTGCGCACTTCGAATCGCTCAGGGAAAAAATATGCAGACTGCCAAGAAAGCCTAAGGCAGTCATCGACTGCGGAAACGGCGTTGCCTCGAAGATAGCGCCCCTTCTTTTTGAATCTCTCGGAGCGGAGGTGATCCCCCTTTTCTGCGAAGAGGACGGCACATTTCCGAACCACCACCCAGACCCGACTGTGGATGCGAACCTGAAAGACGCGGCTGAAGCTGTGAAAAAACACGGGGCTGACTTCGCCGCCGCCTATGACGGCGATGCGGACAGGATAGTCGCTGTCACAAACTCCGGACGGATAATAAGAGGGGACATGCTTCTTGCGGTTTTTGCAGGAGACCTTTGCAGACGTGAGGAAAAACCTGTGGTGATAGGCGATGTCAAGGCATCTCAGGCTCTTTATGACATACTTGAGGAGTGCGGAGCAAAGGCTGTTATGTGGAAGGCCGGCCACTCCATGATCAAGGATAAAATGCTTGAGCTGAACGCTCCGCTGGCAGGGGAAACAAGCGCCCACATATTTTTCAATGACCGCTTCTTTGGTTTTGATGACGGGATCTACGCATCACTGCGTTTTTTTGAAATATACATCGACAGACTGCTTTCCGGAGAAATCGAAAATGCCGACGGACTGGTGAAAGACTTCCCCGAATATATAAACACACCCGAAATAAGACTGGATTTTCCCGACTCCGAAAAATTTTCGTTCGTTGAAAAAATGAAAAAAGAATTTGAGGCACTGAGCAAATCAGACAAACAAATCAGAAACATCAACGATATAGACGGAGTAAGGATAACTTTTGACAAAGGCTGGGCATTATTGCGCGCAAGCAACACTCAACCTGCGGTCGTTTTGCGCTTTGAAGCTCTGGACAAAGAAACCATGGAGAGCTATATTCACCTGCTGGAGAAAATAACGGGGATGAAAATTGTTTTACCGGACTGACACCAGACAGATTTCCGTGGGCAGTGTAAAAGTGGGCGGAGGCGCGCCTGTTTCCGTTCAGTCCATGACCAACACGGACACAAGAGACACCGAAGCCACAGTTGAGCAGATCAGGCGTCTGGAAGAAGCCGGATGCGAGATAATACGCGTTGCGGTAGTGGATCAGGATGCCGCTTCAGCCATAAAAAAAATCAGGGAACAGATAAATATACCACTCATAGCGGATATTCACTTCGATCACAGGCTGGCTGTGGCTAGCCTCGAAAGCGGAGCGGACTGCATAAGGATAAACCCCGGCAACATAGGCGGGGAGGACAAATGCATAAAAGTGATTCAGGCGGCCAAAGCCAACGGAAAATCAATCCGTATCGGAGTGAACTCCGGCTCAATTGAAAAAGAGATAAAAAAACAGTTCGGAGTAAGCGCGGAAGCGATAGTCCGTTCCGCAGCGGAGCATGTGCGGCTTTTTGAAAAGCACTCCTTCACGGATTTCAAAGTCTCGCTGAAGGCAAGCAGCGTAAATTTATCTGTGGCGGCATATACCCGCTTTGCGGAGGAATTCCCCTACCCGCTGCATGTGGGCATAACCGAAGCGGGAACCGTTTTCACAGGCACGGTTAAGTCGGCCGCGGGAATAGGCGCCATCCTCTCACGGGGCATAGGGGACACCATAAGGGTTTCCCTCACAGGAGATCCGGTTCTGGAAGTGCGTGTAGCATGGGAGATACTGAAATCTCTGGAACTAAGGCAAAGAGGAGTGCAGGTCATCTCCTGCCCCACATGCGGAAGAGCGGAGATTGACCTTATAAAGCTCGCGGAAGAGACAGAAAAAGCACTCTCCGCGTTTACCACACCCCTTCATGTCGCCGTTATGGGCTGTCCGGTCAACGGCCCGGGCGAGGCGAGGGAAGCTGACTACGGCATAGCCGGAGGCAGAGGACAGGGTCTTCTTTTTAAGAAAGGGGAGATTGTGAAGAAAACAGAGGAAAAAAATCTTTTATCCGAACTTCTCAGTATTTTAAGGGAAGACGGTGTAAAATAGATTACTGAGAATCAGTATCCTCAAAAGTATTTATTGAGAAAAAGCCGCTGATTTGATGCCGAAGGGGTTCTGCATTTTACCGGAGTACAGCCTCTCTTCTTTGCTTTTTCCATAAAAATAGTTATATATAACCAGATTATCACGCATATAGGTACGGCTGAAAGATATTATATGAAAAGCATAAAGCACTACATACTCGCCTCAACTCTCCTGACCGCGTTTTTGGTTTTCGCGGGTGTATATCTCATCAGCTCCTACTCCTATAATAAACTTCTCTTCGGCTACGCGGACAAAACAGCACGCATAATGCTTGAGCAGACGTTCAACTCTCTCTATGTGGCCATGGAGCGGGGCGCATCAAGGGAAGAACTTGAATACATAACGGAAAATATAGTCCGTTCCTTCAGCGAAAGCGATGTCAGCATAGAGATACACAGAAGCTACGCCGTAAGCGAGATGTTCGGCTATGTCGGTCATAAGGAACCGGATGAGATTGTTAAGGAAACATTCCGGAGCGGCGTTATGCGCACTCTGCACACCCATGATTCACTGACGGAGGTTATACCTGTCATAGCGGAGAAAAACTGCCTCGGCTGCCACGATAATGTAATCGAGGGGGATGTGATGGGGGTTATCAAAACCACTCAGAACTTCTTCTTCCTTCAGGATAAAACAGCGCGGAACATACGCCTTCTTCTTATGATAATTCTCCCTGTGCCCCTTCTTATAGGCGTTGTTGTATCCTTCTTCGTGTCAAAAAGGCTTAAACAGATGCTGGAGAAGCTTCACTCAAGCATAAGCAACATAAACTCCGTGGAGGATCTGAAATCGATCAGCCTTCAGCGGAGCGACTTCCAGCTCATGGAGGTTGCCGCCATAAACGAAGAGATAGAGGAACTTGCGGGCAGACTGCGCAGCATAGCAACCGACAACGACACCCTTCAGTTCCAGATAAGGCTCATGGAGCGTCTCGTGATCACCGCAGAAGCTATAACCGACTGGGTGGACTACACCAAGAAGCTTCTGCGCAGCGTGAACTCCGTGGTGTACTGTCAGGCGCTTTTTGCTGTTTTCAAAACCGATGAAACCTACGAACTTTTTGTTTTCTGGAACCATAACCCGGACACTGAAACCAAAATGGCCTTTGAGGAAGCTGTTTTTGACATACCTGTGCTGAAGCTGATTTTCAGCGAAAATCCGCCTTCGATAAAGCATTACGTGGCGGAAATGGGAAAGGACATGACAAGAATGAGCAAAGAGGAAATCTCCTCCCAGCTTAAAAACATAGCCTTCCCCGAAAGACGCATAGGCAACATCACGGGCATAGGGATACAGACTCCGTTCAATGAAGATAAATCAAAATCGATCGTTGTGGACAGCATACTGACCACACTGATGAATGTTGTCGGCTCGGTGAAGGCAATCCATCTTTACACCAAGGATGTGGAGTTTTTCGCCACAAGAGATCCGCTGACGAACCTTCACAATCAGCGCATGTTCTGGGATCTGCTCAAGGCTGAAACCAAGCGCGCGGAAAGGCATAAATCATGGTTTTCCCTTGTGGTTCTCGACTTTGACAACTTCAAGCTGATCAATGACATCTACGGACACGCTTTCGGAGACAAGCTTCTTCAGAGGTTCGCGGAAAGGCTCAAAAGCACAAGCAGGGAAGAGGACATAGTTGCCCGCTACGGCGGCGACGAATTCACGCTTATCCTCCCCGAGGCCGATGAGGAAAACGCATACACCGTGGTTCAGCGCATCAAGGAAAACCTTGATGCCGTAAACGTTCTTGCTCCTGACGGCAAAAATATCAAGGCCACCACATCAATAGGCATAGCCAGCTACCCTTTTCACGCTGACGAGGATAAAAAGCTTTTCCTTGTGGCCAGCAACATGATGTACAAGGCAAAAAGGGAAGGAAAAAACAGAATCTGCATCCCCACGGGAGAGGATATAATAAACAGCCTCAAGGAGATGGGAGTTAAAAACCAGATAATTCTCAACGCCATAGAGAATAAAAGCCTTATCCCCTATTTTCAGCCGATAATGTCTCTCACGGACAACAGCGTCGCAGTTCATGAGCTCCTCATGCGCATTCCCGTGAACGGAAGAATTATGCCCGCCGCCGAATTCATTGATGACGCAGAAGCCATGGGGGTCATGCACAGGATGGATCTGATGCTGATGGAAAAAGCCTTCGCCGAAATCAAAAGATCAGGCTATGCCGGATACCTCTTTGTGAACCTGTCTCCCAAGTCACTGATGATGGAGGAGTTTGCGGCGCAGATACTGAGCCTCACCGAAAACAACGGCATTGACAAAACCAAGATAGTTTTCGAAATAACGGAAAGGGAGACAGTCAAAAACATTTCGCTTCTGGCTCATTTTATAATGAAGCTCAAGAATGAAGGCTTCCTTTTCGCCATTGACGATTTCGGCTCAGGATTTTCATCCTTTCACTACATTAAGAACTTCCCCATAGACTTCATAAAGATAGAAGGGGAATTCATACGCAACATAATAAATGATGATGTGGACAAGGCTTTTGTAAAAAGCGCCCTCACCCTTGCGGGTGAGCTGAATATACGCACTGTTGCCGAGTTTGTGGAAAACGGCGATGTACTCCGCTCCCTGAAGGAGCTGGGCGTGGATTACGCACAGGGCTACTTTATCGATAAACCCGCGCCCGCTCTTCTGGAAAACGGCGCCTCCAAAGTTTTCTAGCCTCTGCGTAGCCTGTAGGAGGCGGAATCCAGAGCTTCGTAAAGAGCCTCCGGCAGCTCACCCGAATTTTTCTCGGTCTGTTTCAGCGCCGAAGCAAGTGAATCAGCGAGCCGGAGCAGATCTTTCCCGCCGGAAGCATCCCTCACCATATCCGCCAGTCTTTTAGCCACGGATTCCACGCTGTAGTAGCCCCTGCCTCTGACAAGATCCTCAAGCCTTTCCAGTTCCTCATTATCTCCGCCGAAACCGTAATCGTCCTCAAACAAGCCTTCATCAGCACCTGATAAAAGCTCTTCATAAGCCGACCATGTCTCGGCCATTTCATCAAAGATCCTCGATGCGCCCGCTATAACAGCCGCCTGAACTTCTCTGAACCCGCTGCCTGCCTGTTCCAGAAGAATCTCTTCAAAATCAAGACCCTCCGCTCTCTGCTCCTTCTGCGGAGCGGAAGCGCTTTTGTCCTGATTCAGACCTTTAACGGCCTGATTCAGTCTTATGTCCATTTCACACCTCAAAAATACTGTCCGTAAAAATCCCCTCGGGGAAGGTTGCGCCGAAATCACCCTCAGGGATCGATCCAATCGGCGATCAGAATCCTGATCTTTAAGAATAATTTACGATCATGCGTTAAAAAAGATCGGCTGTGTGTTTTAATCTTTTAGCGGAAATAGTTTGCAATGCCTGTTGAAAACAATGCTTAAAAATTATATGGTGGGTGAAGACATGGAGGGTGTCATGAACCTTGCTGAAGAACTGAAAAATGTTGAGCTTTTTTCCAAGATTGAAACATCCAAGCTTGAAAAAATCGCACAGTCACTCAAAACCAAAAAGTTCAATAAGGAAGAAACCGTTCTTCATAAAGGAGATGCGGGCACAGAACTGTGCATAGTTCTTTCCGGCTCCTTCCGTGCCGTTCTCATTGACGAGGACGGGGATGAAATACTCCTGCACCGCTTCGGCAGATATGACATTTTCGGCGAGTTCAGCCTCATAGACCAGAAGGAGCGCGCCGGAACAATCATAGCCGATGAGGAGGCAAGCCTCTGCAAAATAGGCAGGGAGCCTTTTCTGCGCCTTATGAGAGAGGAGCCGGAGGTTGCCATAACCATGCTTCAGATTCTTGTGGGCAGGCTGAGAAAGGCGGACGAACTCATAGAATCCCTCGCATTTCTGAATGTTAAGGAAAGGATATTAAAGCAGCTTTTTGACATCGCAAAGGAAAACGGCGAGAAGAACGGCAGCTATATCAGAATAAAAAAGCTCACCCATCAGGAAATAAGCTCCATGATCGGCGCATCCAGAGAATCTGTCACCAAGTGCATGAAAATCCTTAATCTTGAAGGGCATGTGAAAATGAAGGGAGACAACCTTTATCTCAAGGAGCCTTCTCTTTTTTATTAGGTTTTTCCGTGAAATACTGACAGGGCATCCCTGAAGATCTGAAAACGGAGAGCGAAGGTATAAGCTTTGACTTGAAACCCAGTATCCTGCATCCGTGGGGCATCCCCTCTTCCCATGTAACGTAGTAGCCTTCGCACTTGTAGCAGTTCACTCTTTTCATTTTTTAAAACCTGACCCCTTGTATCTGATTTCAGGGATGATATATTATCAGTAATTCAAAATAAGTTAAAGAGGTTAAAATGTTTGCTCTGTATTCCCCCGATATTCTCAGCAATAAAGAACAACAGATAAAAGAAGCAATAAACAGCGCAAAAAAACTGGCTGACGAACTGTGCAGGCAGGAAAACCCAACTTACGACAGCTTCATGAAGCCTCTGGAAAAGGCAGGGGCGGAAATCTCTAAGCTGTTCTTCCCCGTGGGGCACTTAAACAGCGTATGCAACAGCAAAGAAACTCAGGAGCTTTACGCAGCCTGCATCCCTCTCTTGAGCGACTACTCCACATGGTTTAACCAGAATGCGGAGATAATGGAGGCGGTTAAAAGAATCGCCGAAACGGAAGACCTCACCCCCGCAAGGCGTAAATCCGTTGAGGATTCTCTGCGCAGTTTCAGGCTTGGCGGCGTTGATCTGCCCGAGAATAAAAAGCAGCGTGTAAAAGAGATCTCCCTTGCACTGAGCGAACTCGGAAACGCCTTTTTCCAGAACCTGCTGAACGCCACGGCGGCATATGAACTTGAAATAACCGATCCTGCGGACATGGAAGGGATACCTGAAAGCGACCTTGCCGGAATGAAAACCGAAAAAGGCTGGAAGCTCACCCTCCAGATGCCCGTTTATATTGCCTACATGACCCACGGCAGAAACAGGGGAATAAGGGAAAAGCTCTATAAAGCATACTGCACAAGGGCGCCCGAAAACGGCGGAGTTATAGAAAACACAATGCGCCTGCGCCATGAACTGGCACAGCTTACAGGATTTGAAAACTACGCGGAATACTCCCTCGCCTCAAAAGACGCAAACAGTCCTGCGGATGTGCTCAAACTTCTTGAAACCCTCCTTGAGCGGGTGAAAAAATCTGCTGTAAAAGAGATTGAAGAACTCAGGGCATTTTTCGGCCAGGAGATCGAGAGCCACGACTTCATGTTTGTCTCCGAACAGTACAAGAAGCACCTTTACGGATTTGACGAGGAACTCTACCGTCCGTATTTTGAAAAGAACAACGTCATAGAAGGAATGATCGGCTTTCTGGGCAGGGCTTTCTCTCTCAGGTTTGAGAAGAAGGATGTTCCCGTGTGGCATGAAAGCGTGACCGTTTACGATATTTCAAGGGAAGGACGCGAATTCGCCCGCCTTTACATGGATATGGAAGCCCGCAAAGAAAAGCGGGACGGAGCATGGATGAACGACTGGGTTACAAGGCACACTCAGGACGGACAGATTGTCCCCGCCACTGCAATCATAGCCGCCAACTTCCCCGCCGCAAAGGACGGACGCCCCTCACTTCTCAGACACAGGGATGTGGTCACCCTTT
Organism: Deferribacterales bacterium; assembly: GCA_050253335.1. Taxonomy (GTDB): domain Bacteria; phylum Chrysiogenota; class Deferribacteres; order Deferribacterales; family Geovibrionaceae; genus Geovibrio. Next base: position 38,913 of record JBFWJG010000009.1, read on the forward strand.
TCCATGAAATGGGGCACGCCCTGCACCACATTTGCAGTGAGGTTGACGAAGCGGATGTGAGCGGCATAAACGGTGTGGAGTGGGACGCTGTTGAGTTCCCCTCACAGTTTCTGGAGCTTTTCGCCTATGAGGAGGAAGTGCTGTCCATATTCGCAAGACATTATCAGACAGGGGAAGTAATCCCCGCTGAGATGGTGGAGAGGCTGAAAGAAGTCCGCAGTTATCATGCGGCGCTTGTGATCCTCAGACAGATAGAGTTCGGCATGTTTGACATGCTGATACACCAAAAACCCTGCACGGAGGCGGAGGTGCAGGAGATTCTTGACAAGGTGCGCGAAAGGACATCGCTCATAAAGCCCCCCTCATACAACAAATTCCAGAACGGATTCAGCCATATATTCTCCGGCGGGTACGCCGCGGGCTACTACAGCTATAAATGGGCGGAGCGCATGAGCGCGGACGCATTCATGGAATTCAGAAAACAGGGAATCTTCAGCAGGGAGCTTGCAGAGAGATACTTCAATATCATCCTCAAAAACGGCGGAAGCCGCAAAGCAATGGAACTCTACCGTGAGTTCATAGGCCGTGAGCCCGGCATAGACGCTATGCTCGAACTGGAAGGGATTAAGGCGTGACAGCCTGACTGCCTTAAAATACGTCCGTGCATAAATCCTCCCCTGCCCTCCTTTGCAAAAGGAGGGTTTTGCTTTTATTTGAGACCGTCTGTCTGTTTCAGATTTTAATCAAAAAAAAACCCCTCCGTTAAGAGGGGTTTATCATTTTCATAACTCAAGTATTTGTTTAAATAAGCAGTGCCGCCGCATTGTAGGCGATAACCGCAACAATGAACGCAAGCACAGTGTATCCCACAAGGGCGAAAGCAGTCCATTTTCTGCTGCCCGTCTCCTTGTTTATGACAGCGAGTGTCACAAAGCAGGGTGAATACAGCATGGTAAACAGAAGAAAAGCAAATGCTGTCGCAGCTGACCATGAAGGATCGCTTGCGAGTCTGGCGGACAGAGGCTCTGACTCTTCCGCGTCAACCTCGCCGAGGGAGTATGCTGTTCCGAGAGTGGAAACAACAAGCTCTTTCGCCGCAATTCCCGCTATGATGGATATGTTAGTTCTCCAGTCAAAACCGGCAAGCTTGCTCACAGGCTCCATTGCGGTTCCTATTCTGCCGGCGAACGAGCTTCTGAGCTCTTCCGAGAGCGCGGCGTTTTCTATTTCAGCCAAAGCTTCCGCTCTGGCTTCTTCATCTGTAATTGTGCTTTCGGCCTGCGCTATCTGATCTTCATAATATGCGGTTCTTTCCTCGCTCATTCCGGGGAATGTCATAAGCGCCCAGAGAATAACGGAAACAGCGAGGATTATGGTTCCCGCTTTTCTCACGTACATCCATGTCTTTTCCCAAGCATGGAAAAGAAGACCTCTGGCAGTGGGCATTCTGTAGGGGGGAAGCTCCATGATGAAGACAGACTGCTCCCCTTTCACTATGGTGAGCCCGAGAAGCTTCGCCATGAGAAGTGCAAGAACCCAGCTTCCGAGAGTGATGCCGAGCATCATTCCGCCTTTGCTGCCGGGCCAGAAGGCCGCAATAAGAAGAGCATAAACCGGAAGCTTCGCACCGCACGCCATAAACGGAGTGGTGAGAATAGTCAGGAGCCTTTCCTTGGGGCTTTTGATTGTTCTGGCCGCCATAACGCCGGGGATTGCGCATCCGCCCGCTATGCCGCCACCGACTATGTAGGGAACAACAGAGCTGCCCTGAAGGCCGAAGGCACGGAAAACACGGTCAAGCATGTAGGCTATCCTTGTCATGTAGCCTGTGTCCTCAAGGATGGCGATTATGAAGAACATGAAAAGAATCAGCGGTGCAAACCCGAGAACCCCGCCCACGCCGTCTATAATTCCTGAGATGACAAGTGATTTAAGCAAGCCATCGGGAAGCGCGGCGTCAGCCACTCCGCCCATCCAGCCGAAAAGGCTCTCTAGCCAGCCCACGGGTGTTTCGCTTGCCCAGAATGTAAACTCATAAAGACCGTAAAGAACGGCAAGCATTATAACAGGGCCGAGAACTCTGTGAGTGAGCACCTTGTCTGCCTTGTCGGAAAGGTAAAGCCTTTCCATTTCGTTCTCTTTTTTAACCACGTCTTTCAGAACGGATCTGAGATAGCCGTATCTGTAATCGGCGATGATTATTTCGGGATATGTATCCAGTGTTTTTTTAAGGTGTTTCTCAACCCTTTCAACGATTGCGGTGAGTTTTCCGTGAACATCGGCAAACGCTCCGCCTTTTTTCATTATCTCCGCATCATTTTCAAGATATTTCAGCGCAGTCCATCTGGCAGGATAGCTGTCTGTGAGAAAGGATTTTTCATTGATAATAGCCTCCATTTCCTCAAGTGCAGGGTCAAGGTCGCTTCCGTAGGATATTCTGAACTCTCTTTTTTCTGACCTGAACTTCAGGATGCCTTCAAGAAGCTCCTTTTTGCCCACGCCGTCCCTTGCGATTGTTTTAATGACCGGAACGCCGAGTTTTTTGGAGAGAAGATCGGCATCCACACGGATATTTCTCTTCTCCGCCATGTCTATCATGTTCAGCGCCACAACCAGAGGCTTGTCAAGCTCCATGAGCTGAACAGCAAGGTAGAGGTTGCGCTCAAGGTTTGAAGCGTCAACAACATCGACTATTACATCAGGGTTTGTGGTGGTGATAAAGTCTCTGGCGACCACTTCCTCAAGGGAGTAAGCGGTGAGAGAGTAAGTTCCGGGAAGGTCGGTCAGGATAATTTCGCTTCCTTCGTAGCTGATTCTGGCTTCTTTCTTCTCAACTGTAACTCCGGCGTAGTTCGCCACTTTGTAGTGCGTTCCGGCGATAAGGTTGAAAAGGGTTGTTTTTCCGCTGTTGGGGTTGCCCGCCAAAACTGCTTTCAATGCTGACATATAATTACCCCTTCACTTCAACGTAGATATTGTCCGCTTCGCTGTTGCGGAGTGTAACCACGGTATCGTTCACTTTCAGCGCAACCGGATCATACAAAGGCGCTCTGCCCGTAACAAGAACCTCCGCGCCCACAGCTATTCCTATGTCGCGGATGCGGCGGCAAATCTCGCCTTCACAGTTTATTCTGGTTACTCTTCCTTTCTGATTAACTTTCATATTTCTTAATAAGATTTCCAAATTAACCTCCTCCAATTTTACTTAGAGTGCCTATTCAAATTTTGTATTCTAAAATTAATTAGTGCTATATAACTATGTTACTAGTATGTCAATAGGGAAAATTCAATTGACACTAATTATCAATTCATCAGCCGAATAGTTTATGAACTCTAGTTCCTGACACATATCTTTTTTTTCAGACGTCCAATTTTTTTGGCAATTACATAAATAAAATAATTACAAAAATTATATTGCTTCATCTGAACTTATATACTAATAACTAATTTTATTATATTAATCTAACAAAGTAGGTGAAACATGCGGAAAGCTGAAATTTTGACATTGTCCGAGATGAAGACAAACGAAAAAGCACGCATAAAAAACTACTGTGCAAAAGGACTTGTGAAGCAGAAGCTGTATAACATGGGGTTCATTCCCGGCTCGGAGATACTCATGGTGCGCACTGCCCCCCTCATGGATCCTATTCAGGTTATGATCCAGAACTGCTTCGTAACCATCAGGAAAGAAGAAGCCGGAATAATAGAAGTGGAACTGATATGATAAAGGTTGCCCTTGCCGGACAGCCCAACTGCGGCAAATCCACCATATTCACAATGCTAAGCGGAGTAAACCAGCACATAGCCAATTATCCGGGTGTCACCGTTGATAAAAAAACCGCTGTGCTGAACTGCGGCGGAACGAAGATTGAGCTTGTTGACCTCCCGGGAACTTACTCCTTCAGCTCATTTTCCCCGGAAGAGCGTGCAGCCAGAGATTACCTGATAAACGAAACTCCGGATGTAATCATAAACGTAGTAGATGCATCCAACATCAAACGCGGGCTGTACCTGACCTTCCAGCTTCTGGAACTGAGAGTTCCGGTTGTGCTTGTGCTGAATATGACGGATGTCGCCAAAAGACGCGGCATGGAAATTGATGTGAACAAGCTGTCCGAACTGCTCGGAATAAAAGTTGTTGAGGCTGTTGGTTCCAGAAACATAGGCAGAAAGGAGATACTCGGCGCGGTCGTAGATCCCGCTTCACGGGGTGCGGGGAACTTTGAGATAGACTACGGGGAACTTGAACCATACATAGCAAAATACGCAGAAAAAATAAAAACAGATTCGACAATATCTGCCAGATGGTTTGCCATAAAAGCCCTTGAGGCTGACGAGGCCGTACCCGTAGAAACAGACATAACTAAAGGCGAGATGGAAGACGAGTGCAGAAAAATAAATTCCGCCCACGGTCTGGATATAGATTCCTTTCTCGCTTCAATAAGATACCAAAATGCAGAAAGTCTCTGCCGCAAATGTGTAAAGGAAGCCTCAGAAGGAAAAGAAACCTTAACTTCAAAGGCGGATAAAATAATACTGAACAGATGGCTGGCCTTTCCTTTTCTCGCCGGAGTGATATATCTGGTTTACCAGCTTTCCATAGTTACGGGATACAAGCTCACCAACTACACATGGCCTTATATTGCCATGCTGAAAAACTTTATCATATCCGTTCTGCCGGAGCCGCAGTTCATTGATGTTCCCATACTCACCGATTTCGGAATCTGGATGACGAACAGCGCCTTTGCGCTCCTGAACTATGTGCCTATTTTCCTCATCCTTTTTGCGCTGATCGCAATCATTGAGGACACAGGCTACATGCCCCGCATAGCCTTCATACTGGACAGGGTGTTTAAGCGGTACGGACTCCATGGTCAGTCCACCCTTCCCCTTGTTCTCGGCGGTGCGTTTGTGGGCGGCTGCGCTGTTCCCGGAGTAATGGCTACAAAGGGTATAGCGGATGAAAGAGCAAGGCTTGCCACTATCCTCACTGTTCCTTATATGAACTGCCTTGCGAAGGTTCCGTTCTACACCCTCCTGCTGGGAGCATTCTTTGAAGAGCAGATGACAGTCATGATGTTTTTCATCTCCACGGTAACAATCTTCATAGCTCTCAGCGTGGCGAGACTTATAACCCTTACCTTCCTCAAAAACAGAGAGACGGCGCCCTTCGTCATGGAGCTTCCTCCCTATCATCTGCCTACAATAAAGGGTGTTGTGCTCAGAGCATTCCAGAGAGTATGGGTCTACATCAAAAAGGTGGGCGGCATAGTTCTCGCCGTGGCAGTGGTGCTGTTCGTTTTATTGCAGTTTCCGGGCATTTCACCAGAAAAAAAGGCAGAAATAAACGCACAGGCTGATGCCGCACTGCAAAAACTCTCGGATAATGCCGGAAAGACGCAGTACGCGGAAATTCTGGGAGAGAAAGAGAATATCCATAAACTGATAAACCTTTACAACACATACAGGGCAAAAAAAATGACTGCAACCTCCCCCGATGCGGCACAAAGGATAGATGCCGCGCTCAAAGCGGAACACCCGCTTATGGCAGGTTTCATAATACCGGAAAACGATGAGCAGAGAACCCTCAGCAGGGAAATCAGAGCCGTTTCCCGCACTGGGCAGACACTTCTGAACGAAATAAAGACAGAGAAGATACAAAACTCCTTTCTGGGCATGTTCGGCCGCTCGTTAGAGCCGATCACACAGTTCGCCGGGTTTGACTGGCGTGTTAATGTGGCATTTTTAAGCTCATTCGCAGCCAGAGAAAGCGCAGTCGCCACACTCGGTTCCATATACGAAACAGGTAACCTCAACCAGAGGGCAGAGGAAGCAATATCCGAAGACGGTCTTTATACCCCGCTTCACGCAGTCGCCATGCTGATATTCATGATACTGACCCCGCCCTGCATAGCCACAATGATCGTGGTGCGCATGCAGACAGGCTCATACGGGTGGATGATGTTTGCAATTTTCTTCTCTATGGCTCTGGGCGTGGCGGCGGCATCTGTTTTCTTCACTCTCGGCAGATCCTTAGGCCTCTCAGGGGTGGAAACCATGCTGGCGTTCTATCTCCTCATGGCGGGTTCGGCTGTTATTGCAGGTTTCATAAAGCCCCGATGAGGGCAAAAATAAAAAAAGTGGTGGATTCATGAAAAAATTAATCATCGTTCTTGCGGTTGTTCTCACCGCGTCAATGGCTTTTGCCCATACTGCAATTATGGCATGCTTCGCGGAAGGCGAAGGCAAAGTGACATGCGAAGGCGGTTTCAGCGACGGCAGCAGTGCATCGGGCACAAAATTCCGTGTGGAACAGAACGGCAAAACAGTTTTCGAAGGCAAGTTTGACCAGAACAGCGAAGTAACCTTCGCCAAGCCTGCGGGAGAATATCAGGCTGTGTTTGACGCGGGTGACGGGCACAAAGTTATCGTGAAAAGCAAGGACATCAACTAGACAGTGCTTCTGCCTGCATCCTGCGGCATAAGCACACACGCTCGCGCCGTGATGAACACGGCTTCGCTTCGCACGGCGAGGCATACATCCCTGTATGCCGGGTGAACAACCAGACAGTGCTTCTGCCTGCATCCTGCGGCATAAGCACACACGCTCGCGCCGTGATGAACACGGCTTCGCTTCGCACGGCGAGGCATACATCCCTGTATGCCGGGTGAACAACCAGACAGTGCTTCTGCCTGCATCCTGCGGCATAAGCACACACGTTTTCAGGTCATCCTGAATCCCCTCAGGGATGAAGGATCTCAATCTGAGGAAGCGTAGTTACCTGTTACGGAGTCTGAGACTCTTCACTCTGTTCAGAGTGACTCACAATTGGAAAATTGAAAACCGGCAAAAAAAAAGGCGGGGTCATGCCCCGCCTGTTGACGGGGTGTAAGATAAGAACCTGCTAATGGTGAGATAATTTAGAAAAATCTCTTAACAGGTGTTTTACACTCCCGTCTCCTTGTGTTAAATATCAAAACTATTTTGATGTGTTATTGATAGGAATATTTTGATTCTATTCTGAGTCAGTGGGAAGAAAGTTTTCGATTGAAAGGATTGGTTCTTTTTGTTTCGCACGTTTCAGAATTATCCTGATTTGGTTCTCAGATAATTTATATTTCAACGCAAGCACTGCATGATTTGAACCGTTAAATTCTTTTATGATTTTCTGGTTTCTTTCAAGACGCTCCACCATATCTATCTTTGGGATGTAAATTTCGAGACCGCCCATAGCACGAGAAAGCTTCATTGCGGCATCTTTGCCAATGATATTTATAAGATCCTGAAAGCTATCGCTGTAGTCTTCGTGATAGTATTCTTTACTCATCACAGGCCTCATTTTTTACTTTCAGGAGCTTTCGTTTTTGAGCATCATAAACCCATCTGAAAGGCAGGACTTCTCCTGTGAAAGTATCAATGAAGTATGATTCATCCAAGCGGATCGGAAACGGCAATGCTTTCATTTTTATGATCTCTGCATCAATTCCAAGCATGCCCTTCATACCTTCAATGACTTTTGCTGCATCTTGTTTTGTACAGATTTTTTTAACCGCATACGTTTTTCAAGCCAAAGCTGGAAGCCGTTTTCTCCTGCCTTCCAGACAATGTTGCTTTTTAAGATATCTATAAGTTCAAACTGAAATGATGTTGGCAGTGCCACGATTTTTTTGCCCTTTGGCGCCGCTTTTCTTGCAGGGATTTTAAAGCCTTTGCCCACAAGATGGGTAATCAGTTTATCAGCCTGAAGTTTTGTGAGCTGCTTTGATGTGGTTACGTTAAATAGTTCTGAAAGGATACTACGATAGTCTTCATCAGCAATGCTAAGCTTTTGTTTTGCGATGTGAATAAGCTGAACCTGTTTTGCTGTAACAGTCATAATACCTCCGCTGTGAAGTATACCCTTCTGAAACTGCTAAACTTAAGCAGCTTTAGGAGAGTCCCCGCCAAAAGGCGGGGAACTTCTTGAGTGATTTATAATTTATTGCGGATTTAACCGTCCGCTTCCCGGTTCCTTAATTTTCTCAAGATTTGTTTTGATTCGGAAAGAGTCCTTAGTTGTGCGATTCAACCCTAGTTTAACCAGATCTTCATCCTTCAGCTCCGTGAGCTTATCTTTATCCACTGTTTCGGTATATGATATACAGTCAGAAAGACCGAAGGCTTTCAGGCTTTTGATAAGAGCGTCAAGTTTTGCCTTAACTCTGGGAATTGGTACTGTTTTGACCAGCCTGTAAGCAACCTCTCCGAAGGTAAGTTCCTTACTGCGTTTAACAGCAAACTCTGCCTTATTTGCCTCGCAAAAGCCTTCTACTGCCTTCTCTAATCTTTTTTTCTCCGCTGCTATATCAGCTAATGCTGTTTTCGTATCTTCTTTTACAGCATTAATTTTCAAAGTCATTTCCCCTTCGATGTTTGCTATGGCTATTTCTTTTTCACCGATGAGGCGCAGCGCAGTGTCCACGTCATTCCAATTCTGTATAACCATTTGAGATCTCCTCTGTTCATTTTTCTAATTCGGCACATCATTCAAGAGTGTCATGTGCTGCAATTTGTGCATAATCGCTTCAAGCGAACTGGCAAGCATTCTTAAAGTCTCGTTTCCATTCGCAAAATATAGTTCTTCACTGGGCCCTTTAACTACCTCAACGGCAACATAACCACCTTCTGACATTTCCAGCTTCAAAATAAAAAATGCTTTTTTCTTGCTCATACAGCGTTCTCGAAAACACGTTTTGCTTCCCTCTCAGAGAACCGGAGATATTCTTCCGCAAGAACCTCAAGTAAGGTTTCAGCTGCTTCGTGAGAAAGTCCGGCAGTATCTCCAGTTCGTGCTGCGAACAGATAAATCTTTTCGCATTTTGTTTTTTCAGCTATAACATAAACGGGAGCCCTTAACAGAGGACAAGGGGCAGAGTTCGCCAAAACTCTTACTGCCGCTTGTTCACGGGTTTCCCCTTCTTTGACTTCTCCGATGAGAAGTCTGCGTCCGTTGGTGTGCACGACTATCCTTCTGTCGTTCCTGATTAAGTAAATTCCGACCTTTTCCATTTTAAACTCCTACCGTATTTATGATTTCCGGAGTAATCAGCTCTTCTCCGGCTTCTGCTGCGTAGTTCATCAGCCTCGTCATTATGTTGCTTACAAAAAGCGGATATCCCATAGATTTGACCCTGCCCATACGGTCGGTTATCTGCATACGCTCCACCAACAGATTAAGCGCAGCAGGAGAAATGACTTTATTGACATCTGCTTTTGCACATTTGAATTTATGTGCAATGTAGGCGGGCAGTTCCTTATCAAGAGCGTCAAGTTTTGCGTGTGCTGTGCGTGCTGTTACTTCCCTGATTTCTGTACTGTTGCGTCCGTAAAGGCGGGTTTCCAGCTCATTCTGACCTATCAGGATAATACCCATGAGCCTCTGCAGACCATTTTCAAATTCCCACAACCGTTTGAGGAACTTCAGCGTCATAACAGGCAAATCATGCGCCTCTTCAATGACGAGAACCGTACGCTCATTATTATTGCTTCTGCCGAGCAGAAGTGAGCGTGCCTGACGGCTGAGAGCTTCTTTTCCCATAGCCGGTTTTGCTTCTGTCAGGTCATACACAATTGAGTGCAGAATATCTTTTGCCGTGAGTCTGGATTTGTCGATAGACTCAGGGTAGATAATCTGGCAGGCTTTGTTTTGCCTAGCATATTCAAAGAATTTGCGGCGTATGGTGCTTTTCCCCGCACCGACTTCACCAGTGATGACGGCAAAGCCGCCTGTTTCGGCTGTTTGCTTCATAACTTCAAAAGCAAACTGATGCGATGAACCCATGAAAATTTCACTCTCTTTGCGTATGTCAAGAATGAATGGGTTTTGAATCAGCTTGAAGTGCTTCATTGTTTCAAGAGTGAGCATACTTACCTCCATATAAAGTCTTAATTTTCTCATATATTCCTGTGCAAATTCGTCTGTGTCCTGATTCATTGCTTGCACGATATCTGCGACACTTTCAATTTTCATATCCTCAAGCTGCAGACTATCCCATATCTGCTGAACAGGTATCTGTAAGGCTTTGAGAGCGTTTGAAAAGCGTTCTGATACCAAGTCTTCAACTATACGTTTGTCGAGCTTTTTCGGCATATTTCCCTTTGTTAAAAGAAACCGAATACTCTCTACTCCGTAGTTTATGCCATGTTGTTTCAAGATTCGTCCAAACTCGCCATGTGATACTCTGGCAACTTTTAGAACCCTATGCAGAAAGATTGGCCGTGCATCATCCGTAATGGCTCTCGGCATGTTTAACCTCCGTATTGTTGAGCATATTTTGTATAATCTGATCTGCTTCTGTGGCAGTTACACCATTCTTCCAACGTGCTTTTATCGCTTTGTTTTCCTCTACCGAAAGCTTGCGAACCTCTCTTACAATCCGCAGAATAAGATCACTGATACTGATACGTTTTTCACTTGAGTCAAACATAGGTGTAACTGTGTAATTTCTCGGTTCAGATTCAGTGAGCGGTGCGTGAATGTTCGGGGTTTCAATCTCAGTTCCCTGTTTTTGGATATGGCTTACTTTTTCCTGCCGTGTAACTGTTGCAGCAGGTTCTATTTTTTCTGTTCCTGCTTCAGGAGCTAAGGATTGGCGTTTTTGTTTATTTCCTTTAAAGGTTACACCCCATTCATCAGAGGCTATCTGCTCCAAGTCACTTACATTCTTCTGGGTGATAGTATGGGGCAATGCCCTGTATGAGCCGTACTCAACATTTGAAGGGCTGACAGTCCTGCCGTAATCATCAGTCTTGAGGGGATTTACTGTCCATACATAACCGTTGAAATGAACATCCACAGCGGGATACTCGTATGCGTTGATTTTAACTTTTATCTTTTGGCGCATAGCGTTAACGTCCGGAATATAGTAAGTACGACCTTCAAAAGATATATGTCCGCTGCCGTCCACTGTCCTTTCAACTTCAGAGCGATGTATGAGAGTTTTAAACAGTTTTTCGTCCGGGCAGAGCCTTAGTTCCTCTCTGCGTATACGCAGCCAGTATGCTGCCGGAGCCTGCTGTTTTTTTCCGGTGAATGACTCATTGTGCTGAACACACCATGCTAATGCCCAGCGATTCAGTTCAGCCAGATCTGCCGGACGGCGGACTTTGAGAATGGTTTCAAATTTCGTCCCTATTGTACTCATCAAACGCTCAACTTTCCCCTTTGCTCTGGGGTTTCCTGCGGCATGAAGCTGAACATTTACGCCGAGCGCATCCATCATATTGCAGACTGCCTTCTGACGAAGAATTGAGCCTTTATCAGATACCAACATAAACGGCACGCCGTGCATTTGGTACATACCTGTTTCTGTGTTAAGATACTCTTTCATGAGCGAATCCTTCTTTGAGAAGGCTTTGAAGAAAAAATCTGCTCCGTCTTCCGCACGTTCACCTGGGGAGTAGTAATACCAAAAAAAGAATGCACCTGTGCAGTGATCAACCATCACGAACCGAAGAAGCTCACGCTTTATGGCTTTTGCGGATTTAACCAACTTGTTATTATAGAAGCTTAGCTCCACATCCCTTTCTGTAAGCCCTGTTTTTTTATCAAGATGCCACTGGAGGCAGTTGGTAACATCAAACTGCCACACATGGTTAGGGTGTTTTGATATAAGACGAATATGTGCAGGAACAGCAGACAGATGGGCTTTATCCAAGCCTTTATCTTTGAGAAGCCTGCAGATGCGCTCATACCCGACCGGAAAGGTTCTTCCTTCACGCTCCAGCTGTTCGAGCACATTTTTTACTGTGTTACTGAACCTGCTGCGGAGCTGCTTGCTCACCAAGAGACGGGCAGCAATGAGCTTAAGATCAGCATCCGTTATTTCGCTGCTGCCCTTATCTGAGCGGACAGAACGAACACGAAAACCTGCTTTATGCGCCCATCGCCAGAAAGTTTTTACGGAGACACCGTAATATCTGCTCAGCCTTGAAGCTTCATTAGTGCGTTCCTTTGGTGTTTCGCAGGTTTCAAGAGCAGTTTTAATGTGATTCAGAGCTTCCGGTGACATTGCATTATCCTTCTTTTATTTTGTGACCTTGTATGTTGCGTATGCCGGGTATGGGTAATTCTGCAGCTTCTGCAAGCTCTGCTTCGGATGTGTTCAGTTCCCCTATTGATGATGGGACAAGAAGTGAAAGCTCACCGGCAATCTGCACTAAGTACATAATAGTTCCGTAAAGGTACTGGGTGTTGTTATCTGAAAGCTCCTTTGCATGGGTTTCTTTCAGAGAGTGGTAAATCTCTGTGATCTTCCTTGCTGTTCCTGAAAGGCTGTGGAAAACTGCCCAGTCCTGATACGGCATACCGTTTATCTCGCCTGTGGCGGTTATCTCGCTGAGTTCCTTTGACTTTTTTGATAGCGCTGTTTCTGTTCTGTCCAGCCTGTCCTTGTTCCACTCATTCAGGTCTTTTTGTGCCTTAAGCTCACGGTCTTTAGCTGCGAGGGCTTCATCCTTAGCGGCAATTATGCGTTCAAGAGCATCCTTCAGCTCGTCCTTATCATTGAGCGGTATCGTCTCCTGCTTTGTGGTTTCACCCTCAATCACTTCGATAGTGATGGAGTTATCCGTGATAGAAAGCGTACCTTCGGAGGCGGCGGAACGGAGCTTCTTCAATTCTCTGTAACCGATACCAAAAGTGGAAACGGTTTCCAAAAATTCTGTGCCAAGAGTATTGAGATTCATCAGCTGTTCATCAACTGTTCTCTTTGAAAAACCAATTGATTCACAATAGTTTTCCCATGTGCCTATGCCGGGCATTTCTTTATAAATTTTCGATTCTTTTATTTGACGAAGCATCATTAAATTGGAAACGGTTGCCACTTTTGATATGAAATTTACTCCTTCAATTCTACCTGTCAGCCTGTGTGCTTCCGCTATCAGAGCCTCACGTTCCTGCTGGCTCTGTGGCTGCTCTGTTTTCACCTGCTGAACCTTGGCAAGTTCCATCTCTGCTATATCATCAGCCGCTTCAACCTGTGCTTTTTCATATTCCTTAGAGTTCATCAGAGGACTCCACATCAGCATCAGCAAGGATTTCATCCGTAATGGGTGTGACTTCCGGAATTATGAACTCGTAAGAGCCGTGAAAGTAAAGCTCAGCAGCCTTGAGCAGGAGTTCGATAATCTCTTCACCTTTCTCATTAAAGGATGCACCCGTGATAAGCTGTTGAAATATCAGCTCGTCATTGCCATGAGCGGCTATAATCAGCTCAAGCTGTTCATCTGTGAAATGAGGGATACTACCTGTTTCGTATGGCATTTCTTACGCTCCTATTTCCTGTAAATCTGTCTGAGCTTTTGTAATGACACTTTGAAGGCTTGCCTTCTTTTTTGCCCAGAACGTTCCTAATTTCAGCGTGGTTATATATCCGTCCCCTATACGCTCCACATAACCTGCGTGCTCAAGGGTTGTTATGTGCGTCATAACTGTTCCGTAGGGTTCTTCTGTATGTTCCGTAATTTCCTTCACAGTTATGGGCGATGTGCTGAGGGCTATGATGTCCAGCACTTTTAAAATTTTCAGCCCTGCTGCTATGGGTTTGTAGGTTTTACTGCTCATTATTGTTCCTTCAATCTTTAATCAGATACTGCTGGTTATTGTAATAACCCTCAAGAAATGCTACCCGTGCCTCATCCGGCGCAAGATATGTTTTGCTTACGACAACATCTGCGGCGTATTTCAGTTTGGCTGCGGCGAGATCAATACTTTCGCTGCTTTCATCCTCAAATCCTTTGCCGGTTATAGTGAGCTTTCTCGCATAATTATCTGAGAGAATACTGCCGAGCAGTGCTTTTAAATGAGGCGCAGACATACTCCCTTTTGTATTGCCCATACTGATGGTTATATCCATTTTCAACCCTTCAAGAGTAGATAGTAT
>JBFWJG010000010.1:0-46044 GCA_050253335.1 Deferribacterales bacterium
CGCAGAACCTCAAGGTGCGGAGCAGTCTCCGCCCTTTTGTAGATCCACTTAAACTTAGAACTCATGTAGGTTTCAAAGCTGTTCGGGTTCAAAAGCATCTCCGTACTCAGACGTTTAATCAACTCGCCTGCACTCCCGCATATGTTTGCGGGAAAAAACACTTTCCGAACAGAAGAACGTGCCTAAAGGAAGCTCACCGGCTTTATCGGCTTGTATGACTTGGTAACGGGGAGGCTTTCAGGTGTCTGAAGCCTGTACTTGTCAACTATTTTGGTTTCGATAACCTTTCCCTCATTGTCATACAGGGTCAGCTCATACTGACTGACAGCAGCATTGTTCACAAGGGATGCCACAAGCCATGCCATACTGATTATAAATGCGACGTACCAGTACTTCATGCTGGCTCCGCCGAAGATATCCCTTAATTCAGGCATTATTCCACCGCCGAAATTTAATACATTCTATTTATACTTCAACGGAAGTAAAAATACAAGTACGGTTCGGCAGTTTAATCGGAAGCAGAAAAAGCCTGAGTCTTTGAACATTAATTATTTCAGCATTAAACCATCATTGTATTTAAGAGTGAAATCAGGTTATATATTCTTATGGGTGAAATTTTCTTTCTCGTGCTTCCGGTTTTCATAGTGCTTGCGACCGGAAACCTGCTTAAAAGAATGAAGATAGTCGATGACAGGTTCATTGCCTCGTCCAATACCCTTATCTTCAAAGTCACACTCCCCGCACTTCTTTTTCTCAGTATCTCCCGCTCAAATCTCAAGGCGGTTTTTGACTGGCGGCTTGTGGCAATAATTTTCGCATCCGTTTTTCTGGTCGCAGTGCTCAGCTTCATCACGGCAAAAATACTCCGCCTCAGTCCGGATATAACAGGCACATTCGCAATGAACAACTTCCGCGGCAATTACGCAAACATGGGGTTCCCTGTGTTCTTTTATGTCTTTGGGCAGGAAGGACTTATGTACGCCAGCGTCCTTATGGCGTTCATTGTACCTTATGTGAGTATGCTGGCAATAATCGGCCTCAGCCTCACCTCCGGCGACAGAACCAAGATAGCTCCCATGATGAAAAACGCGGTGCTGAACCCCCTCGCCATCGCCTGCATGGGCGGACTGCTCTATTCATACATCGGCATACCCATGCCAGCATTCATCAACAAATCCATCTCTATTATCAGTGATGTAACGCTCCCCCTCGCGCTGTTCTGCGTGGGCTCCACAATCACGCTTGAATCAATGAAGAATGACTTTTTCCTCAGTTCCCTGAGCTCGTTCTTCAAAATGCTGGTCGGACCCGCCATAGCCTTCTTCATGCTGAAAGCATGGGGAATTGAGATGACCATCGGCGCTAAAGCCCTCGTGGTTCTCCTCTCCTCACCTTCCGGCACGGTAAACTACGTGTTCGCCGCGGCAATGGGGGGCAACACACGCCTCACCGCAAGCACAATAGTCACCACACACAGCTTCTCGATCCTTACATTCATCATGTGGATCATGATAGTAGGCGTATAGCCTCCAGAATCTCGCTTTCGCTGAGTTCCGCATCTATCTCAATGGTCTTATGCCGCGAAAGTCCGCCTGCGCATATCCTCACCGAAGACTTGGGCAGTTTCAGCGCCTTAGCGAAAAACTGAACCACCGCCTCATTCGCCGCACCCTCAACAGGCGGGGCTGCGACCCTTATCTTCGCCTTTCCGTCAAACTCTCCCGCATACCCGCTCTTCTTCGCGCCGGGCTGGATATAAACATGATATTTCATACAGATATAATACATCATCACCCCTTGCGGATAAAACAGGTATCTTTACATTTAATATAACGGGTGCTAATATCCTGCACTGACAAGCCTTCGGAGGTATATTTTGAAAATCGGAATTATCGGAGCCACCGGGTACACCGGATTTGAACTGGTGAAAATTCTTGCGAAACACCCTGAATTTGAAATAGCGGCACTTACTAGCACCACCCTTGCGGGTACGCCCTATTCCTCAGTTTATCCCCAGCTCCGAGGCATTGTCGATAACATCATAGAAACCGATGACTATGAAAAATGCGCTCAGAAAGTCGATGCGGTTTTCCTCTGCCTGCCCCACACGGCAAGTCAGGAAGCGGCGGACTTCTTCCTCTCCAAAGGGAAAAAAGTCGCCGACCTCAGCGCCGATTTCAGACTGGGCAGCAAAGACCTGTACGAGTTTGTGTATAAAGTGCCCCACACAAAGGAAGCTCTCTTCTCTGAGGCAGTCTACGGTATGCCCGAAATATTCGGCGAGCAGCTTAAAACCGCAAAACTGGCAGCCATACCCGGCTGCTATCCCACTTCCGTTATCATGCCCCTGTTTCCTCTTCTGAAAGAAGGACTTATAGACGGCGAGTTCATAGTTGCGGACAGCAAATCCGGCATAACCGGAGCAGGAAAGACACCATCAGATAAAACACACTTCTGCAATGTGCAGGAAAACTTTCAGGCATACGGCGTCCTCAGCCACAGGCACAACCCCGAAATAAACTTCATTCTCGGCAAGGCGGGCAAACCGGTTGACGTAACCTTCACACCACACCTCGCACCCATAAATAAAGGTATCGAAAGCACAATTTACGCACGGTCACACACAGATATATTCCAGCTCGCGGAATGCCTCAAAACATTCTACAAAGGAAGGAGATTCGTCCGAATACTCGACTTCGGGAACGTCGCCGCCACAGCAAACGTCCGCGATACCAACTTCATAGACATCGCACTGTTTAAAAAAGCGGATAAACTCGTCATCACCTCTGCAATTGATAATCTCGTGAAAGGAGCAAGCGGAGCCGCTGTGCAGACCATGAACGTTATGTGCGGACTGGATGAAACAACAGGACTGATATAAAAAGTATATTTTAAATTTCTTTGCTGAGCATAAGAGTTTTTGAGGGGGTTCGGGGGGACTTTGTTCCAAAAAGTTCCCCTGAGAAAAAGATGAGAAACCCTTTTTTAACGGAAAAAAAGTGTTTCTCAAACTCTTCCCAAGAAACCGAAATTGCTTCGCAAAACAAAATATTTCAGGAGAATTTATCATGGAACATATAAAAGGCGCAGGCGTATGCGGCTCTTGTTTTACCGGCTCGGATTTCACATCCGTGTAATTCCTCGCCACACGCTCGCGGGCGGGTAAACCGCCCTTCGCTTCGCACGGCGTGTTTCCATCCATGGAAACTTAAAAGGTGCGCAGTACAAATTACAGATTAAGGAGAATTTATCATGGAACATATAAAAGGCGCAGGCGTATGCGGCTCTTGTTTTACCGGCTCGGATTTCACATCCGTGTAATTCCTCGCCACACGCTCGCGGGCGGGTAAACCGCCCTTCGCTTCGCACGGCGTGTTTCCATCCATGGAAACTTAAAAGGTGCGCAGTACAAATTACAGATTAAGGAGAATTTATCATGGAACATATAAAAGGCGCAGGCGTATGCGCACCTTTGGGATTTTCGGCATCGAGTGCGGTTGCGGATGTTAAGGGGAACGGCAGGGGGAAGAAGGACATGGCTCTTCTTTATTCCGAGGTTCCGTTTAATGCGGCGGCTGTTTTCACATCCAACAAGTTCTGCGCCGCTCCGGTTATTCACGGGCGGGAGCTTATCGGGAAGAAGGGTAAATTCAGCGCGATAGTTGTAAACAGCGGCAACGCCAATGCCTGTACAGGCGAGAAGGGTCTTGCCGCCTGCGGTGAGATAACTAAGGCTTTTGCCTCGGAGCTTGGTGTTGATGAAAGGGCAGTGCTTATTTCATCAACTGGTGTAATCGGCGTTCAGCTTCCTGTGGAAAAAATGACGGCTAAGGCGGGTGAGCTGATAGACGAGCTTGATTCCTCAAACTCGAATGAGTTTGCGGAAGCGATCATGACCACTGACGCTGTGAAGAAGGAATATGCCGTACTGGTGGAGACAAAGAACGGCGCTTATGTTGTTGCTGGCGCGGCAAAGGGTGCGGGTATGATTGCCCCTTCCATGGCTACTATGCTTGGCTTTATCACAACAGATGCGGCGGTGAAGACGGACGCATTGCAGGAAGCGCTGAACTACGCAGTGGCTGACAGCTTCAACAGCATCACAGTTGACGGGGACATGAGCACAAATGACACGGTATTTCTGTTCGCGAACGGCATGAGCGGCATTATCCCAAACAGAGAGGAGTTCTTCGAAGCGGTGAAGACCGTGTGTGTTGAGCTTGCAAAAATGATCGTGAGGGACGGCGAAGGCGCTACCAAGTTCTGCACGTTCAAGGTCGTGAACGCGGCAACGGAAGAGGATGCGAAGAAGTGCGCCTTTGCCCTTGCCAATTCGCCTCTGGTGAAAACCATGCTCCACGGGGAAGACCCCAACTGGGGAAGAATTTTCGCAACGGTGGGCGCATGTGGCATAGCGTGCAGACAGGACAATGTTGACCTGTATTTTGAGGATCTGAAATATGCGGAGAACGGCGTGATAGTGGACTATGCCCTTGAACCTAAGGCTGCTGCGATAATGAAAAAGAAGGATATAGAGATCACTGTGGATCTGAAAGAGGGCTCGGCTTCAAAAACAGTGTACACCTGCGACTTCACGAAGGAGTACATATCCATCAACGCGGATTACAGAAGCTAGACGGCTGCGGATTCTTCAATTAAAATAAGTAGAATATATTATTTGTTATAAGCCTAAAAGCGGCAGGAGTTCCTGCCGCTTTTAGATATTTTCAAATCTCGTTAAATTCACTAAAACCTTTCGTCCAAAATCAGTCCGAGCATTTCGTCAATATTTTTGGCAAGCCTCAGGGCGTCCTCGGAAGGTATCTGCTTAACAACTTCGCCCTGCTCTTTGTCAATTATCTTGACCACAACTGCATTAAGCTGCTTCTCAACACTGAACTCTCTTTTTACATCAAGAGATTTCAGGCTTTCATTGAGAGTTTCCACAGCTTCCTGAACTTCTTCGAAATCGGGTTTCCTTTTCTCGGAGTTCACCTTTTCGGCAGCGCTGCCGAAGAGTTTTTCATTAACCAGTTTTGTTGACTGCGAAACACTCTGAGTGGTCTGTGCTCTTGCTCCGCTGCCTGAATCAGGTGTACCTTGTTGAACGTTCTTTACAGATTCAATCATGATAGCACCTTCTCAAAGTTATAAGAGTCAGGCAGGTTTAAAACCTGCCTGACTTTAATTTTACTTATTTTATTATCCCAGGAGTGAGAGAGCCATCTGCGGAAGGCTGTTAGCCTGAGCAAGCATACCGATGTTAGACTGCATAAGAATCTGATTCTTGGTAAACTTGGCCATTTCATCTGCCACGTCAAGGTCACGTATCCTTGATTCTGCCGCTGTCAGGTTTTCCCTTGTGGTATCAAGGCCTGTCATAGTGTACTCAAGCCTGTTGATCTGAGCACCTATTGTGGCTCTAACACCGGAAACAGTTTCCAGAGCCTTGTCGATTTTGGTGATAGATGACTGAGCAAGTTCCTGATCAATCATGTAAACATCGTCAAGACCAAGTGAAGCTGTGTTGATCTGAGGTATGTTTGCAAGTATTGTCTGGCCTTCGTTAGCACCTATCTGCATTTCCATTGCGTTGTCCACAAGGTGAAGCTTAAGGTTCTGGGTCTGTCCTGTTGTGCTTACGGACATAGTTTTTGATGTATCATCCCAGCTTATGTTGATGCCTACGTTGCTGTCTATTTCAACATCAACGCCGTCAATCACGCCTCTGAGAGTATAGTCATTAACTCTGTCAGAGCCTATGAACTCACCGGTGTGAGCATCAGTAACGTTAACAGTCATTTCGCTGTTTTCGCCTTCCTGAATGTTCACTATGGAAAGTGCTTTTATAAGGTTTTCATCGCCTATGAAGGACAGTTTGCTGTCGCTTCCGAGGCGTGCTGACTGGATAACAAATGTTCCTGCGAGAGCTTCGTTGGATTCCGCAGTAGCATTTGTGACATAATTCACAAGGTTTTCGTTAACTTCATCAGGAGTTCCGCTTGAATCAGCAGTGGCGCCCATTCCAAGAGTTACGATCGCGTTCGTAAGTTTTTCTTCCATTTCTCTGACGGTGTCATCACCTTCAAGGTAGATGGTAGTGGACTGGCCGTTACCGAACAGTGTCAGTTCCTGAGTTGTGCTGTTAGCGAATATGTTTACGCCGTCAGCGCTCACGAATCTGTCGATATCTTTCAGTTTGGTGCTGAGTCTTGCTATGCCTGTGCCGTCTGAGCCGCCGTAGGCTTTGTCAGTGAAAGCGATTGTGCTTTCAGAAGTAACAAGTTCCGCTTCGGCAAATTTAAGCTCGATGCCGGATTTTGTAACCTCGCCTGTGTCTTCGTCAAACACAACGTTGTAAACTTCCGCTGTACCGCCGGCTTCAAGTTCAGCATCAGTGTAAGTAGCATTAACGCTTGCTCCTACTGTTGCGGATCCTGAGTAGCTTATTGATGCATCAGCAGCGCCTGCGCTTCCGTTCTGGGCTATGAAAAGTTTAGAGCCCTGACCGAGAACAGCATCAGCACCGCCGAGGTCAAACACGATGTTCTGAGAAACTGCGCCTAAGCCGAGAGTTGCAAAGTTGGCGGCAGTGAAAACTATCTGCTCTTCAGCAAGGACTACTGTAGCGTTCATACTCGAACTTGTTTCTTCGCCTGTTTTCGCATCAACAAAATTAACTTTAAAGCTTACTGTTGTTGAAGAACCTGCTGAAGTTCTTACATCACTCAGTGCCTCGAATGTGTAGTAACCGGCGTTGCCTGTTGTTGCTGCGGCTGTGTAGGCTACTGCAACTGATGAAACAGTTGTGCCGTCTGCAGCGTAAAGACCCGCAGTTGCGGAAACAAGTGTTGCTGCGGCTGTTGTAACTGCACCGTCAACATTTACTGTCACATCGCCTTCTATAGCGTTGCCGTCGGTTGTGCTGCCGTAAGCGGCAACTATTGAACCGGGGTTGGTGATTGAAGCAGTTATGTAGCTTACGCTTTCGCCTGCTTTTGTAACAACGGTTCCTTCTGTGGCTGTAGTGCCCGCTTCGTTGCCGTCAAAGGTGAGGGTCATGGAACCAGTGGTGTAGGTTCCGTCAACTTCGTTGAACGTAAGGTGAGTAACGGAAGCTGATTTTGCTGTTTCCCCGTCAGTGTTTGTGAGTTCACCTGCACCGAAAGCAATTGTGGGGCCGTCAGCCGTGTAGTCACCGTTTACGTCGTTAAGCTGAAGAACGCCGCCGCCGTTTTCGAGTTTGTTTGCATTTTCCTTAATTTCGCCGGAAACCTGCAGAGCTACCGTGTCACCGGTGTTCATTTCCCAGCCTAAAGCAGCAGTCAGTGCGAGGTCATCGCTGAGACCGGCCGCTGTGGCAACTTCACCGAGGTTATCAGCAGTAAACGTAATAGAAGTGCCTAAAAGATCGCCTGTCACTTCTGCTGTGGTTTTTGCACCGGTTTTAGCATCAACAAATGTTACGTTGAATGTTCCGGTAGTATCTGCCGCAGTTACGCCGTCTTCAGTAGCCTCAATAATGAACCAGCCGGAGTTTTTGGCTGTAGCGCCTGCAGTTGCAGCCGTAATATCGAAGGTAGATGCTCCGCCGTCTGCCTGATAGGAGCCGAGAACTTCCACAGAAGCGTCAACATCCGCTGTGGAGTCACTGATCTCAACTATGGCTGATTTCACGTCTCCGGTGAAGGCAGCATCAATGATGTTGCTTGCTTCGCCTTCTATTGAAGCGAGGTTTGCGTTTGATGATGACATAACGTCTGATTTGTAGACGTTGTTTGTTCCGCCTGATACAGATACTTCAAGGTTGTAGTTGCCTTCCGCAACTTTGCTCTTGATGATTGCATTGAGGCTTGTTGAGTCTGATGACCACAGAGCAGTGGCATCACCGTTAAGAAGTTTTTTGGTGTTGAACTCTGTTGAAGAGGATATTCTGTTGATCTCTTCTTTGAGCTGGTCAACCTCTTTCTGGATCTCTGCACGGTCGTTTGTGGTGTACGTACCGTTACCCGCCTGAACAGCAAGCTCTCTCATCCTCTGAAGCATGTCCTGAATGTTCTGCAGTCCGCCTTCAGCAGTCTGAAGGAGTGATATACCGTCCTGGGCGTTGAGTGAAGCTCTTTTGAGACCGCTTATCTGGCCTCTTAATTTCTCAGAAATAGCAAGACCGGATGCGTCGTCCGATGCCGAGTTGATTCTGAGACCGCTTGAAAGTCTTTCAAGGGATTTTGCTACCGCGCTGTTTGTCTGTCCCAGGTATCTCTGTGCTGTGAGTGAAGGGACGTTAGTGTTGATATACATTGCCATGACATCCTCCTTGCTGGCAACCGCTGGACTTCCTTGTCTGCGGCTGGACTCATTTCTGCGAAGCCGGAATTTCCACGCCGAAAGAGGCTTCTTGAGTCCTGTTTGTTTTATTTTCAGAAGTGCTTGAAAAACCGCTTCAGCAGTAAGGGTAAAAAAAAAGGCCGATGGCTATTTCTAGCCATCGGCCTGATTATTTCAGTACCGAAACTGCATATTAAGTTTTTTCAATCTTCCTTTTTCACTTTTTCACTGTGAGATTCTGCTCACCTGAATTGTTTATCGGCAATCTGATAGAAAACTTTAGTTTTTTGAGCCGCTCTTTTTAAATTTTTATTTCTTATGCATCCTGCTCAAATTGACTGCCTGATTCTTTTCTTATATGCTTAAAAAAATCGGCAGAGGACGGAAAATGATAAGAGAAAAAAACATGAAAGCACTCAAAGAGTGCCGCCCTGAACTTTATGAACTGATAAATAACACTAAACAGACGGGCAGATATAAAATAATCTCATCAGCGCACCCCACAAAATATCCGAACCTGCTGGATACGCTCACAGGAAAAACTTTTTATAATAACGCAGACCCCGTCGGCGGTTCAAAACGCCTTATCATTGATAAAAAAATAAAAGTGCCCAACCTTGCTGTCTTTTTGGGCGCAGGACTTTTTTATAACATAATAAACTATGCAGCTGTCTTCGGGACAGCGAACTCCACATACATTGTAGTGGAAAAGGACCCTGAAATCTTTGCCCTTGCCCTAAGTGTTATTGACCTTGAGCAGATAATACGCAGCAAAAATATTTTCCTGTTTGCGGGGCTTGAGGCAGACAAGCTTTACCCGCAGCTGAACACAATAATAATCTCCGGAGGCAACAAATACTTCGCCAAAGCCATAAACTTCATAGAAGAGCCTGAGGCTTTTGCTCAAAACAAAAGCTACTACCTGCAGGCGGTGCGCACCACCGGTGAAGCGGCAAAACAGGTGCTCCTTTTCTTCGGCAACGATCCGCTGGATTCCCTTATAGGCATTGACCACACTTTTGTGAATATAAATGAAATTATCACAAACCCCGGTATAGACAGCCTCAAAGGCATTTTTAAAGATAAAACAGGGATAGTCGTTGCTACCGGACCCTCGCTGAATAAAAATATTCACCTGCTGAAAGATCTGTACGGAAAAGCAGTTATCTGCGCGGCGGATGCTTCCGTAAGAGTTATGAAAAGCCACGGCATCAAGCCCCATATTGCCACATCCCTTGAAAGAGTGGAGGCGACAAGCAGACTTTTTGAAGGCCTGAGCGAAGAGGATGTGAAAGATGTGTTCCTTGCCGCCTGCCCCGTCATACACCCCCTGACATATGAAAATTTCAAAGGGGAGCGGATTGTTGTCTACAGAAACTTCGCCACCTTCGAGTGGCTTAACATACCCAAAGGCACCCTTGAGATAGGCGCCTCTGCCGCTAATATGGCATTTAAGGTGCTGGAATATCTCGGCTGCAACCCAATAATACTCATCGGGCAGGATCTCGCCTTCGGGGAGGACGACCTTACCCACGCAAAGGGGAGCACATTCGGAGAAAAGGAAGAGCAATACCACACAAAGCGTAAGATACTTACGGTTGAAGGAAACTATGTTCCCGAAATAAAAACCACAGATGTGTGGGAGATGTTCAGGAAACATTATATAAAAGATGTGGCCAACTTTCAGGGGTGTGTAGTTAACGCTACGGAAGGCGGAGCAAAAATCCCCGGAACCCAAATAATGAGCCTTGCGGAAGCGGTTAATAAGTACATAAAAGACACTCCGCAGGAAAATATAACGGATACCATCAAACATCACCTCCGGTATCCAAACAGAAATGATATGCTGGAACAATATTCAAAAACCCTTGAAAAGGTTACCGAAAGCATAATCTATTGCGAGAGTGCGGTGCAGAGGCTGTATGATGGCTATCTGATTACAAACCAGTATAATGATGAAATAACACAGAATCTTGTGAACAACAAACCGTATGACCCGAAGCTCGGGCAGTCTCTCATGGCAAAAACTCTGAATATAAACACTATTTTTGATGAAAAGAACTTTTTCGAAATCCTCATGCACTATGTGCAGTCTTACTACATCAGGACTATGGTGGAGGTAAATGGCGTTAAAGCAGGAAATGATTCTCCGGAGATCACCAATGCAAAAATAATGGCTTTGATGAATGAGATGTTCGCAGTCATGGTGGAGCTGATTAAAAAGATGCTGAACATGCTCCATGTCCTTAAAGCTGTTCTTGAAATCAACCTGAAAAAGATAAAGGAAGAAAACGGGGAGGCTTAGCCTCCCTTTATCAGTCTACAATGCCTATTTTCGCAGTCCAGTCCCTGAGTTCCTCAACCGAGAGGAAGTGGGTGTTGCTGTCTGATTTATAGAAAAATTCAGGTTCCACCTTCTTCCCTCCTTCCGTGAAATGCCTCTCAAGCGACCACCAGGAATAGTTGGGATATATTATGTAGTAATTTCCGTATTCATAAGTCATGGGAGCATCCTCAACGGTTATCATCTCCTCATGCATCTTCTCCCCTTCACGGATGCCTATCTCCTTCAGATGAGCATCGGGAAGCATCGCTTTGGCAAGGTCGGTGACATTGAATGAGGGGATCTTCGCCACATACACCTCTCCGCCTTTTGCCTCGGCTATTCCCCTCATAACCATCTGTACGCCCTCCTCAAGGGTGATCCAGAAGCGGGTCATGCGGAAGTCAGTTATTGGGAGGGTCTTTTCGCCGTTTTCTATAAGCTTTCTGAAAAACGGAATGACGGAGCCCCTGCTGCCTGCCACATTTCCGTAGCGGACAACGCTGAACTTGGTCTTTTTTGAACCGGCATAAGCATTTGCGGAGGTGAAAAGCTTGTCGGAAACAAGTTTTGTGGCGCCGTAAAGGTTAACCGGGTGGACAGCCTTGTCCGTGGAAAGGGCGATAACCTTCTCCACGCCTCGGTCTATGGCCGCGTCAATAACATTTTCAGCACCTGTGATGTTGGTTTTTATGGCTTCCATCGGGTTGTACTCAGCGGCGGGAACCTGCTTCAGCGCGGCGGCGTGGACAACAATATCCACTCCGTCGAAGGCGCGGTACATCCTCTCCCTGTCACGGACATCCCCTATGAAGAAGCGCATCTTTGAGAGATGTGCGGCAAAATCACCCTGCATAACGTACTGTTTGTATTCATCTCTGGAATAGACTATCACTTTTTTGGGATTATGGTTTTCGAGGATATACCTTATAAATTTCTTGCCGAAGGAGCCTGTTCCTCCGGTCACAAGAACCGTTTTGCCGTCTATGTTCATCAATGTCTCCGATGAGAAAAATTTACCTTATACTTCTGATTTAGCAAATAATATTCCACGCTCAGCCGGAAAAAAGCTCAAATGACGCCGGCGTGCCTTTTTTAATATCCTTCGCCGCTTTTTTCCCCAGAAGCTCCTTGTAATGCTTGGTGTGCAGGCCGTTCGAAGGTCTGACCGAACGCAGGTTGCGCGGGGTTATCTCCTCACCCGCCTTCACATCCTCTGCAATAAACAGCGAGCGGGAAAAGACGCGGTTTTTTTCCGCCTTTTCAGTAAGAACATAATCCGCCCTGCCGAGGGAGGCCTCAGCGGTGCGCACATTCTGAACCATTTTCTTAAACTCTTCAGGCTCCATGGAAAAAGCGGCATCGGGTCCGCCGAGCTTTCTGTCCAGTATGAAGTGCTTCTCGATCACTTTCGCACCCAGACTCACAGCCACCACAGGAACAAGGGAGCCGTCCGTGTGGTCGCTGACTCCGGTTATGACCCCGAAACGCTTTGACATATCCGGAATTGTGAGGAGGTTTGCCTCCTCCGGTTTCGCAGGATACGCGCTTGTGCATTTCAGGAGCATTATCTGATCATTTCCTGCTCCGCGCACAGTTTCCACCGCAAGCTCAATATCTTCCAGACGTGCTATGCCGGTGGACATGATCACGGGCTTGCCCTTAGAGGCAACATATTCAAGAAGCGGAATATCATTTATTTCAAACGAGGCGATTTTATAAGCGGGAACATTCATCTCTTCCAGAAAGTCCACAGCGGTGAAATCAAAGGGGCTGGAGAAACACACCATGCCCAGTTCATCCGCAAGCTTTTTCAGCCTGGGCTGCCACTCCCACGGGGTGTAGGCCTCGCCGTACAGCTCATAAAAAGTTTTTGAATCCCAGAGAGTTCCATGGGATATGCGGAAAATATCATCCGAGCATTTGAGAGTTATCGTATCCGGAGTGTAGGTCTGAAGCTTTACAGCGTCCGCACCTGCCTCTTTCATGGCTATGATTGTTTTCTCCGCAAGGGCGTAGTTCTGGAGGTGGTTGCAGGAAAGTTCCGCAATAATAAACGCCGGACTGTCCTCAGTGATTATATATCCGCCTATGTCTATTGTTTTATTCATTTTATCTCCGCGCAGAGTTTCTTGAACTCCTTCAAAGGAATGCCGTAGCCTTTCTCGGTCAGAATGTGCCTGTATTTATCAAGATCCGCCGATTTGTGGCAGGAGCCGCCCTTTTTCTGTCTGGCGGGGATAATTCTTTTTTCCCGCAGATACTTCCAGTTCGCCTTGAACATATCCTGAATCGCTTCATGAAGCTTGGCGTATGAACTGGCCAGAGTCTCTTCGGCTTCGTTAAACACAAGCTCTTCCTGAACAAGTATGTCTCCGGTATCGAGCCCTGCGTCTATCTTATGTATTGTCACGCCCTTAGGCGTGTTTTCCAGAAAGCTCCATATGTTCGGGTCCGCGCCTTTGTTCCAGGGCAGGTATGATATATGAAGGTTTATTATTCCTCCGTTCATCGCCTTTATCACATCTTCCCTTATTATGTATCTGTAGCTGTAGCTTATTATTAAGTCAGGCTTTATTTCTTCAAGAAGCGGAAGGTCTATCCTTTCGCTCAGAACCACCACCGACTCCTCGTTTTCCCTGAGCCAGTCTATGAGCGGTTTTGAAACATCATTGTTTGTAAGAACGGCAATTTTCACTCTGCCACCTCCGCAATCATCCGAACCACTCTGCGTACCCCCTGCCCGTCTACATAGAGAGGGCCCAGAACCGACATTGAGCGGTTTTTTTCCGTGTCTTGTATATCAGCGATCGCCTGCTTCATAATATTATCAAAATTTTTATTCCCATAAAAGCCTGCTGACAGTGCAAAGCCTGTTTTTTCCCAATTTTCCAGATTAATCCTCTGATTTTCGGCAAAACCGAACAAAACAGCAGGAACAGCGGTTCGGGCAAGTTCATATGAGGTCTGCCCCGCAGCGGAAACCGCAAAAAGCCTTTTTGACATCAGCTCCGCCATCTCCGCAGCCTGAAGACCGAAAAAGGCTTTCACCCTCGGAGAATCAACAGGCCTGCTTCCGCTTATAATAAATATATCCTCATCGGTATTATCAAGGAGCAATCTGCATATATGAGAGGAAATCTCCTCTGCCCCCGAACCGCCCGCACTCAGGAAGATGCCGCTTCTCTCCTCCGCATAATCGTCAAAGTCCCAGAAAGGCCTGCGGAGCATGGCGTATCTGCTTCCGGCAAGAATCATCTGGGAGGGCTTACCCTTGTAGGGAAGCTTTTCCGCACTGACCGAGCCGTTTACAACTATCCCTTCAGGGTAGTCAAGCCGCATGTCATCATCGATAAACACGCATAAACCGCCGTATGAAGCTATTTTATTAAGCACCGCTTCCGATGTGAGGTATGAATCAGCAATGCAGACATCATAGCCCTTGCAGATGCTTACATCGCTTATCCAGTCGGTTATGGCGGAATCTTCACCCGTTATGCTTCTGTCGCAGTCTCCCTGAATGAAGAGATCCGCATTAATGTCCAGCTCCGCAAAGCCTTCTTTCAGAGCGCGGCACCTGCCGTAGTGGCCGTAGCCTATACCTTTTCCGGCGGAGGTGAAGATTCCCGCTTTCACTTCATTTCCCTTTTCAGAACAGCCGCAGCCCTATACATATCCTGCTTTTCCAGAAGCCTCACCGCGGCTTCCAGCTCTTCTTTTTCGTCTTTGAAAACAGCCTTCTGAACAACAGGCTTAGTTATATATGACAGCCAGGGCTTCTGGGCGAAGAGCCCTTCAAGCTCCCTCAGCCCGAAATCATCACCGAGAAACTCGAAAACCGCAGTCAGAAGAGCGTAGTCCTCGGGCGTGTCCAGAGTAACCCTTATATCTGATGTATTTCTCTCCTGAACAAGCTGAACAGTTTTGAATATGCCTGATTTATAAAGATAAGGGGTGACATGCTCCCTGTACTGCTTCAGTTCAGCCTCTCTGTAAGCCCTTTCCAGAGCGGCGAAGGTAAATATCTCCGCATCCAGCCCGTGCGGATACGTGCGGTCGACAGTGTTGGATACATAGTCCGCCCCAGTGCCCGTAAACTTCCTCACCATATCCCCTAGAACTTCCGGATCATGGCAGGGGCAGTCGGAGGTTATGCGCATAACCGCATCAAGCCCTGTTTCCCTCGCCGCGAGATAGTAGCGCTCCAGCACATCGTCCTCGCTCCCCCTGAAGGAGCGGACACCGAGCCTGGCCGCCTCATTAACCACCATGAGATCCGCCTCTTCCGTGGTTGTGGCGATTATGACCTCCGAGGCTTCCTGAACTTTCAGACAGCGGCGCACAACATGCTCCAGCGCTGTTCTCTCCCCCTTTTCGGGCAGTTTCTTGAGAATCTTGCCGGGCAGCCTGCTTGAGCCCATGCGTGCCTGAATTATTATCCCAAGACGCATTTCAGCGCCTCCATGACTGATTCTATGACATAATCCTGATCCCTGTCAGACAGTGACGGGAACATGGGGATGCTGAGTTCCGATTTATAGAACTTCTCCGCCTCAGACAGAGTGAAGTTTTCAAACCCGTTCGCCCTGTAGTAAGGGTGCATGTAAACCGGAAGGTAATGAACCTGAGCATATACCCCTTTTTTCCGGAGCAGATCATAAACCTCTCTGCGTCCGTGCTCAATGCGCAGCGGATAAAGATGGTATGCATTCAGCCTTCCGTCTTTATGCGGAGGGGTTTTTACTCCTTCTGCACCCCTGAAAGCTGAGTCGTATTTCGCGGCGATCTCCCTGCGTCTGTTCACCGAGGCCTCCGCCCTTGAGAGCTGGCTTATGCCCAGCGCGCACTGAATATCCGTTATGCGGTAGTTGTAGCCCAGTTCCTGCATCTCGTGATACCAGCCCCCGTGAGACTCGTTCACAAATCCCTCTCTGGTTATGCCGTGGCTCCGGAAACGCATGAGTATATCCCTGAGGTTTTCATCATTTGTAAGAACTGCCCCGCCTTCGCCCGTAGCCACATGCTTCACCGGATGAAAGCTGAAAACAGTCATATCAGAATAAGCGCAGTTTCCTATTCTTTCACCTTTGTATACCGCGCCAAGAGCGTGACAAGCGTCCTCAATCACCAAAAGCCCGTTCTCATCAGCCAGCGCTTTTATCTTTTCCATATCAGCGGGCATTCCGGAGTAATGCACAGGAGCTATGAGCTTTACCGACTTGTCAATAAGAGCGGGAATCCCGTCTGAATCAATGTTTCCTGTGTCCGCCTCAATATCGCAGAAACGGGGCGATGCACCGAGGTAAAGCCCCGCGTTTGAAGTGGCGGCGAATGTCATGGGGGTGGTTATGAAACTGTCCCCCTTTTCAAGACCGGCAGCGTAATAAGCGCCGTGAAGGGCGGCTGTTCCGTTGGCGAAGGCAACTGCGAAGCGGGCTCCGCAGTATTCGGCAAGCTTTTCCTCAAACTCCGCTACCCTAGGTCCCTGAGTGAGGTATTCCGAGCGGAGTGTTTCCGCCACTGCTTTTATGTCTTCTTCCGTAATTTCCTGTCTTCCGTAAGGGATGATTCTTTTATCGGACACTGTATTCACCTGAATCTGCTTATATGATCTGTATAGCTTTTAGAAAAGGAAATGTCCAGATGTTGAAAAAAAATTTACGGATATGCCTGTGTATGCCCGTAAAAAAATAAAAAAGGGGGCGCTTCCTGCGCCCCCCTGACTTAAACTTACTATATTTTCAATGACTGAGTCTTTTTAACTATAGTGACTTTTCCGCCTTCAAACTTCACTTCCACCGATCCGTAGAAATTGCTCTGGAACATCTCTCTCAAGAGTTCCTGAAGCTGATTAAGCTGAGAATTTTCACCTTTTGTTTTCTGAACACTCACTGCAGCCATAGCACACCTCCATGTTTTAAGGAACTACATCCATGTTTTCAATGACTTAACCCTGAAGAAGCTGAAGAGCCATCTGGGGTATCTGGTTAGCCTGTGCAAGCATTGCTGTGCCTGACTGGCTGAGTATCTGATACCTTGTGAATGTCGCCATCTCATCCGCTACATCAAGGTCGCGTATGCGTGATTCGGCGGCAGTCATGTTCTCTCTTGCCGTATCAAGGTTAGTGATAGTGTATTCAAGCCTGTTGATCTGCGCACCGATTGTCGCTCTCACAGTTACAACTTTGCTGAGAGCGGCATCAATATCGGGGATTGCTCTCTGCGCATTTTTCTGTGAAACAAGGGTAACATTCTCAATTCCAAGCCCGACTACATCAAGCTGGGGGATGGAAACTGAAATTGCCTGCCCCTGGTTCGCTCCGATCTGGAGGTCGGTGGAGTTATCAACAATATGGAGGAAGTGTTCTTTTGACGCATCAGTAAGATTGATGCTGAATTCAATCTTCTGTGAATCCTTATTCCATGTTTCAGTAACACCGGCTCTGGAATCCAGAACTATTTCAACACCTTCAATTATTCCGTAAACCCTGTCGTCACCGGTTTCATCAGTTCCGACAAGAATACCCGTGTGAGCATCCTTAACGGTTACGGTTGTGGTGTTGTTTGTAGCTTCCTGAATTTCATTCAGAGACAGCGCATTTATAAGCCTCTCATCGCCGCTGAACGATATTTCGCCCTGCTCGCCTGTGAGGGCTGTCTGAATTATGAAAGTTCCGGCTACCGATTTATTGCCGCCGTTTGGATCAGCTGCGCTTTCAGTAACATAGTCTGCCAGATGTTTGTTAACATCAGCCGATTCAGAACCCATGCCAAGTTCAATTATCGCAGCTTCAAGTTTTTTCTCAAACTCAGCAACAGTGTCATCGCCTTCAAGGTATATAGTTGCGTTTTTTCCGTTGCCCCATATGGTGAGTTCCTGCTTATTCAGGAAAACATTGTTCCCGTCAGCATCGGTAAACACGGAAATGTCTTTCAGCTTGGTGTTAAGCCTTGCTATTCCGCCGCCGTCCTCACCGCCGTAACGCACTTCATTAAAAGTGATTTGAGTCGTGCCGGTCACAATTGTTGCACCTTCACTGAACTCAAGCTCTATGCTGTTCTGGGTGTACTCACCGGTTGCGGGGTCAAAAACGACATTATGCACTTCTACCGGCTCACCTGTGGAAAGGTCTGCGGGGTCATAAGCCACTCTTGCGCTGTTTTCTCCTGCATCATCAGTATAGCTGATTCCTGCATCGTTTGTCGGAACCTGACCGTTTGCTGTCACAAAGAACTTGGAGCCCATTCCGAGTCTGATTCCGTTTGCTCCCAGATCCCCAAGGTTAAGAGTCAGTGTGGGAGAACCGCCAACTGTGAGACCGGCCAATGCTATTGTTTCATCGTTGGCGCCGCCGTCATCTGTAACAGTTGCGTTTACAGTCTGAATCGATTCCTCACCTGTGGCAGCATCTATGAACGTTACCTTGAAGCTGATTGCTGAAGCTGCAGCGCTGACATTAACATCGCTCAAAGCTTCTATAACATAGTATCCGCCGACAGTTGCAGCCGTGAGATCTTCCACGGTAACAGCTCCGCCGTCAACGGTAGAGACTGCGGTGGTTTTGAAAAGCTGTGCGGTTCCCGCAGCAGTTGTAGGCGCACCGCTGGCACTTATTACAGTGACACTTGCACTTGTTACGCCTTCTGCGTAAGCGTCGGTTATTGAGCCGGGGTTAGTGATAGTTGCACTTATGAGGGTTATGCTCTCATTAGCTTTTGTTATCACAGTACCGGTTGTGGGGGTTGTGCCTTTTTCATCAGCAACAAAGGTTAAATTTACATTGCCGATGGTATATGTTCCGTCCTCTTCGTTGAAGTTGACGTGTGTTACATTTACGCTTGTATCAGTTTCGCCGTCTCTGTTGGTAAGCTGATCAGCACCGTAAGAAACAGTCGGACCATCGTTGCCGTGCTCTCCGTTTACGCTTGTAAGCTGAAGAACGCCGCCGCCAAGATTTGCATCATGGACAACATTATCAATGGCGCCTGAGTTTGTGAGGAGGATCTTATCCCCCTGAGCCATTGTTGAGCCTGTGCTGAGAGCAACCACAAGATCTGCGCTCATGCCGCCTGTTGCCGCAAGAAAATCAGCATTGCCTTCAAGATCGGCCTCTGCAAAAGTCACACTGTTTGCCGCCGCCGTACCTGTGACGCCTTCAAGTGTGGCTTTTTCACCGGTTTTAGCGTTTACGAATGTAACATTGAAAGTACCGTCGGTAGGGCCTGCTGCATCGAATGTACCGTCTGCCGCCTCTATTATGAAATAGCCGGATTCAGCAGCGGTTCCTGTTACTCCGGTTGCCTCAAAGTTGGAGCCGAACTGGCCTGCAACCTTGGATTCTGCAACTGCGGTCATAGTGGCATCAGGATCGGTTATCTCAACCACGGCAGCGGTCATTGTGCCGCCGAAAGCAGCATCATAAATGTTGCTTTTCTGACCTTCGATAGACGAGATGTTTGCATTTGCAACGGTCATGATGTCTGTTTTGTGAATTTGGTTTTGTCCAGGAAGCGTCGAAAGCTCAATTTTGTAGTTGCCTTCCGCGACATCATCTCTGATAATCGCCTGAATTTTCTCGCTGCTTGCTGACCAGAGAGCGGTTCCGTCACCATTGAGGAGTTTTTTCGTGTTGAATTCAGTTGATGTTGAGATTCTGTTAATCTCGTCTTTAAGCTGATCAACCTCTTTCTGAAGCTCGATTCTGTCATTTGAAGTGTAGGTGCCGTTCGCGGCCTGAACTGCGAGTTCTCTCATACGCTGAAGCATGGAGCTTACTTCGCCGAGGGCGCCTTCTGCGGTCTGGAGCATGGATATACCGTCCTGAGCGTTCATTGACGCTCTTTTGAGACCGGTTATCTGTCCTCTGAGTTTTTCGGATATCGCCAGGCCGGAAGCATCGTCCGCTGCGTGATTGATTCGCAGACCTGATGAGAGTCTCTCAAGAGACTTACTGAGTTGGTTCTGTGTTTGTCCGAGGTATCTCTGCGTATTCAGAGACATCACGTTCTGATAAATTGTGAGTGCCATGTCATCCTCCTTGATTCTTTCAATAGAGGCATCTCGCGCTTCCTTGCGCATATTCACAATCGTACAGAACTGATCAAATCTTTAGAAAAAAAATTCAATAAAAATGATCTTTTATGCAAGTGTCTGATTAATAAGCTGATTTCAGACACAAAAAAAGGCGGGGAAAACCCCGCCCGAGAAACCGTATATATCTGAGTGCGCTTTATCAGCTTTTGATTATCCTTACTATGTCATTATAGAAAGCGAAAAACATCAGTCCGAAGATGAGCATCATGCCTGCCATATTGGCATATTCCCTGACCTTGATGCTTACAGGTCTTCTTGTCACCGCCTCAACAGCGTAAAAAAGAAGATGCCCGCCGTCCAGAACGGGAATGGGAAGCAGATTCAGTATGGCAAGGTTTACGCTTATGGCTGCCATAAGCCCCAGAAGCATAAGTACTCCCTGGTCTGCGGAGCTTTTTGCCATCTGAAGGATCATTATGGGTCCGCCTATGGAATCAGCGGGAACAGATTTCTGGAATATCTTAACTACTCCGGTTACGATCAGCCCCGTGACCTCGGCGGTTTTCTCCACGCCCATTTTAAGGGACGGGAAAAAGCCGTAATTCACGCTTATATACTCGCCCGATACTTTGACACCGACCAGCCCGACCTTTACATCTTCACCGAAAACGTTCTTCTGCACGCTCTCCCTCGGAGTAACGACAATCTCCATGCGCTCCCCGTCCCTCTGGATTTCAAAGACTATCTCCCTTCCCGGGCGCTCTATGACATATGAGCTCATTTCATCCCAGAAGACAACAGGGTTGCCGTCAACAGAGAGAACCTTGTCCCCCTCCAGAAGTCCGGCCTCGGCAGCGGGCATATCCGGCATAAGCTCGCCGATGACCGCGGTAGAGCGGGGAACGCCTGCCATAAATATCACTGCGTAGACCACTGCGGCCAGAAGAAAGTTGGCAAGGGGTCCTGCGAAAACAATCAGCGCGCGCGCGTAAAGAGGCTTGTTGTTGAACGCCCTCTCCTTCATCTCCGGAGCGGCTTCGGTGTCGCCTTCTGAATTATAATCCGGCCCGTCGCCGTACATCTTGACATATCCGCCCAGCGGAATCGCCGAAAGCATGTATTCGGTCTCGCCTCTTTTCCATGAGAAAAGCTTTGGGCCGAAGCCTATGGAAAACTTCTCCACATATACCTTAAAGTATTTGGCAACCAGAAAGTGGCCGAGCTCATGAAAAAATATGAGGAGTCCTAAAAGTATTATCGCCTGAATCATTTCGTAATTATCTCCGAGCCGTTATTAAATCACTGCACCTGCGTCTGGCGGCTCCGTCCAGATCCAGTATTTCATCCATACCTTCCGCTGTGCATTCGCCGAAGGCATCCAGCACATTTTCTATCACCGGAGCTATATCTATGAAACTGATTGATTTGCGCAGAAAATGTTCAACGGCAATTTCATTTGCCGCATTCATTACAATCATAGGACCGTTCATATCCTTTTTCAATACCTGAAAAGCGATCCTGAGACATCCGTATTTATTAAGATCCGGCTTGAAGAAGTCAAGCCTTGAAATTTCGCAGAGGTCAAGCTGCCTGACACCGCTTTCTATTCTCTCCGGCAGACCGAGGGCAAAGGAAATCGGCGTGCGCATGTCGGGGTATCCCATCTGCGCAAGCATACTGCCGTCCGTGTAGCTCACCGCGGAGTGAACAATGCTCTGCGGATGTATCACTACATCCAGCCTGTCAGGCTCTATGTCAAACAGATAGCGGGCTTCGATCAACTCAAGCCCTTTGTTCATCATAGTCGCCGAATCCACGGTGATCTTGCTCCCCATGCTCCAGTTGGGGTGTCTGAGCGCCTCCTCAACCCCCATGAACTCAAGGGCGTCATTGGGAGTCTTGCGGAAAGCGCCGCCTGATGCGGTGAGGATAATCTTCGCCACATGCTCTTTCCTGTGCCCCATGAGACACTGATATACGGCGGAGTGTTCGCTGTCCACGGGGATAATTTTCGCGCCGCTTTTTTTAGCCGCGTCAAGGATCAGTCTCCCCGCGGCGACTATGGACTCTTTATTCGCAAGGGCTATATCTGTCCCTTTTTTAACTGTTTCATAAGCGGGCAGTATTCCCGCTGCGCCCACAGCGGCTATGAGAACAAGCTCCGCATCGGTTTCATTAAGCCGTGCAACCAGTCCTCCGCTGTTTCCCTGAGTGAGGCAGGATTTCTTCACGCCGAATTCAGCACACTGGGATTCAAGGAGATCTCCGTTGGAGTTTGCCGAAAGGAAAACCACATCAAAAAGCCCCCTGTTGCGGCGCACCACATCAAGCGCCTGCCTGCCTATGGACCCTGTGGAGCCTATTATGGCAATTTTTTTCACGCTACACCGCCAGCGTCACATAAAAATACAGCACAGGGGCAGCGAAGGCTATGGAATCCGTCCTGTCCAGTATTCCGCCGTGACCGGGGAAAACCGTGCCGCTGTCCTTGATTCCGCTTTTTCGCTTGAACATGGATTCGATCAAATCGCCCACCACTCCGGCGCCTGTGAGAATAATCGAGGAGATCAGAACATGGATAAACGGAACTTCCATGAAAAAGTGCGTATAAAGGAATGCGCCCGCAATGCCTCCCGCGAATCCTCCCGCAAGACCTTCCATGCTTTTTTTCGGGCTGATCAGTTCATACATTTTTCTTTTGCCGAACATAACGCCGACAAAATAGGCAAATGAATCGCTGAACCAGATAACAGCGCAGAGATAAAACAGCCAGTGGAAATCTATTTCCCTGAGAGGGATGAAAAAAGACATGAAAAACGGATAGTACATTATGGCGATCATAGAGACAGAAAGGTGTTCGTATGTCTCGTCAAGGGGAGCTCTGCCGAACAGCTTAATCACAAACACCATGGCCGAGGCGAGATAAAGCCCGAAGAGCGCGCCTGATGTTCCCCCGAGGAAGAAACCCGTGGGAATAAGCACCGCTCCTGCCATAACAGGAAAGGCGAGAAGCGGCTTTCCGTCCGCGGTGAGCAGTTTGTAGAACTCCCATGTTCCGCCCATAATAAGCAGAAGGAGTATGAGAAAAAAAATTATATCATTAAGCCAGATTATGCCTGCTATCACCGGAGGCACAACGGCGATTGCCGTTAGAATACGCGTCAGTCTGTTGCTCACTAATACCTGCCTTGTTTAAAAAATAAAACCTGATTGCGTTAATCCGTACATCCTGCCTGAATTAACGCACACGCTTGCGGGCGGATAAACCGCCCTTCGCTGCGCACGGCGCAGCTTCTTCCATGAAGCTGTTAAGAAGCCGTCTTGCCTCATCTGTCCGCACATCCTGTCGGACAGCTATGCCTCAATCTGCTCGTCTGTCTTCCCGAAGCGGCGTGTGCGCCCCGCGAAGTCTTCCAGTGCGGCGTCTATGTCCTCTTCCGTGATGTCCGGCCAGAGCTTGTCGGTGAAGAAAAGTTCGCTGTAGGCTATGCGCCAGAGCATGAAATTGCTTATGCGCAGTTCACCGCTGGTGCGGATCAGCAGATCAACATCGGGGATCTCGGGATGATACATGAAAGCGGGAAAACTCTCTTCCGTTATGTCATCCGCATTCAGGCCGCCCGCTGCGGCAAGTTCGGCTATTTTTCTGGCTGCGCTCACTATCTCCGCCCTGCCGCCGTAGCTGAGAGCAAGGTTAAGCGTCATGCCCGTATTCCGCAGGGATATATCCGCTGCATCCTGTAGTTTTTTTCTCGTACCTTCAGGGATAAGCTCCATGTTGCCGGTAACGGAGAAACGGATATTCTCTTTCAGGATGGTGCTGAGTTCTTTTTCGATATATTCATCAAGAAGGCGCATGAGAAAGCTGACCTCATCGCCGGGACGTTTCCAGTTTTCCATGCTGAAGGCAAACAGAGAAAGGTACTTTATGCCTATTTTCGAGGAGTGGCGCACTATCCTGTTGACAACGTCCACCCCTCTCTTATGCCCCATTATCCGGGGCATTTTCCTCTGTTTGGCCCATCTGCCGTTTCCGTCCATGATTATCGCCAGATGAACGGGCAGTATGTCGGGCATCAGATCTCCATTATTTCCTTTTCTTTAGTGTCAATGGCGGAGTCAATCTTCTTCACGAAATCATTGGTGATTTCCTGAACCTTGTCCTGCCCTTTCTTGCAGTCGTCTTCGGAGATGGCTTTATCTTTTTCGAGTTTTTTCAGTTCGTCATTGGCGTCACGGCGGATGTTGCGCACAGCGACCTTGGTTTCCTCGCCCATTTTTTTAACAAGCTTGACAAATTCCTTCCTGCGCTCCTCTGTGAGCTGGGGGATGGGAATGCGCACAACCTTGCCGTCATTCTGGGGGTTATAGCCAAGATTGCTGGCTATTATAGCTTTTTCTATGGCGGGAATGAGGCTTGAGTCCCAAGGCTGGATAACTATAAGGCGCGGCTCGGGGGCGCTCAGTGTGGCCACTCCGCTCAAAGGAGTGGGTGTTCCGTAGTAGTCAACCTTTACGTTGTCAAAAACGGAGATGGAGGCTCTGCCTGTTCTCACCGCCTTAAATTCATCTTTAAGATGGTTAAGGGCCTTCTCCATTTTAGATGATGCCTCGTTAAGCACTTTATTAAGCATTATCAACCTCCACAATGGTTCCTATCTTTTCGCCTGTAATTATTTTTTTCATGTTTCCTTTTCCGTATATGTCGAAAACTATGATGGGCATGGCATTATCCATGCACATGGAAATTGCCGTTGAGTCCATAACCTTCAGACCTTCGTTAAGCACTTTCAGGTAGCTTATGCTGTCGTACTTAACCGCGCATGAGTTCTTTTTGGGGTCGCTGTCGTATATGCCGTCAACCTTGGTGGCCTTCAGCACAACCTCTGCGTTGATTTCCGATGAGCGGAGGGTAGCCGCCGTGTCTGTCGTGAAGTAGGGGTTGCCTGTTCCTGCGGCGAATATGACCACCCTGTCTTTTTCGAGATGGCGCATCGCCCTGCGGCGTATGAAAGGTTCTGCTATCTGCCTCATTTCTATGGAGGTCTGAACACGGGTCGCACAGCCTGCGTTCTCAAGGGCGTCCTGAAGAGCAAGGGCGTTTATAACAGTTGCGAGCATACCCATGTAGTCCGCGGTTACCCTGTCCATGGACTTTGATGCATCGGAAACTCCTCTGAAGATGTTTCCGCCGCCCACGACAATCCCGATCTTGACACCGAGTTCCTGAACCCCTTTTATCTCCTGAGCGATGAAATTCACCGTGTTGACATCTATGCCGTATTCGCCTTCGCCCATAAGCGCTTCACCGCTCAGCTTGAGCAGCACCCGTTTGTATTTAAGCTCCATTACTCCGCCTCGATATTTTTATAACCTTCTACAGTATATGTAAATTTAAGTGTTTTGAATGGAATTTCCGCCTCAGCCTCGTATGTGACCGAGTATTTCAGCTTATCCACATACTCTTCAATCAGAACATCTTCCTCTGTTATTGGAATTCCGGCATCAACTGCGGCCTTGGCTATGTTGACCGGGATATTTTCCACGTTTGAGGAATCCACGGCATTTTTAAAGGCGTTCTCGAACATCTTGAACTTGACCCACGGAAGAGCCGCCGTTCCGCCGATGTAAAGCACGATGATAAAAATAATAACCCGTACAAAAGTTCCCAAATTTTCACCGCCTCATGCGCATTTCCGGCGTAAAGCCCCGCTGTGCGGGCACTTTCCATCCTCATGATTATTGCATGAAACATACTCAAATTCAATGAATGAGTTTAAAGACCCTGTCGAAACGGTCATACTTGGGGTTAAGGAACCGCAGAGCGCGCAGAGGCATTTTCGACCAGACCGAATCATACTCGGGCGTTTCCAGAGACCAGTAGATAAGAAGCGCCTTGCCCTTGACCATATCTTCGGAGATGAAGCCCCAGAAACGGCCGTCGTAGCTTGCGTCCCTGTTGTCGCCCATCATGAAGTATTTTCCTTCCGGAACAGTGAATTCCTCTATGTTATCCCTGTTGGTAAGCTCCGCGGGAAAGTAGGCGTCATCCTTAATCTGCTTGTAGTCCTCGCCGTAGGGCAGTCCGTTTATGAAAACCTGCTTGTCCTGTATTGCGATTTTGTCCCCCGGAACCCCTATCACCCTTTTTATGAAGCTTTTCGCGGGTTCAAGAGGATACTCGAAAACCAGAACATCGCCTCTTTCGGGATCACCGAACTTGTAGGCGAGCCTGTTCACAATTATATAATCCCCGATGAGAAGAGTGTCCAGCATTGAGCCGGACGGAATTGTATATGTCTGAATAAGAAACGTTTTTATGAACAGCGCAATAACCACCGCCACAACAAGGGAGTCAAAAAAGCCGTCCTTCTTTTTTTTCGGTTTCGCTTCTTCCGTATTTTCCGGCGCTGTCTTTATATCTTCATTTTCTGCCATCTTAATCCTGTCCTATCCTGAGCACTGCGAGGAAGGCCTCCTGCGGAATCTCCACGTTGCCTACCTGCTTCATACGTTTTTTACCTGCTTTCTGTTTCTCAAGGAGTTTGCGCTTACGGCTGATGTCCCCACCGTAGCACTTGGCGATAACGTTTTTCCTGAACGCCTTAACTGTTGAGCGTGAAAGAATTTTATTGCCTATCGCCGCCTGAATGGCTATGTCGAACATCTGCCTGTGGATAACCTCTTTCAGCTTTTCTACCAGATCGCGCCCTTTGTAAAACGCGTGATCCTTATGAACGATGATGCTCAGGGCGTCCACTGCCTCTCCGTTTATAAGTATATCAAGCTTAACGAGATTCGCCTGCCTGTAACCCGCGAATTCATAATCGAAGGATGCATATCCCCTTGAAATCGATTTAAGCTTGTCATAAAAGTCCATGACAACCTCGCCGAGGGGGAGTTCATATTCAAGAATCACCCTGCCCTGAGTGAGGTAGCGCATGTTCTTCTGAGTTCCTCTTTTTGCCACCATAAGCTGGATTATTCCGCCGACATAGATTTCGGGAAGGATCACGGTAGCCGCGATTATAGGCTCCTCAATGAAATCTATCTCCGAAGGTTCGGGCAGATCCGCCGGATTGTCCACCTCAATCATCTCGCCGTTTGTCCTGGTCACTTTAAAAACAACCGTGGGAGCGGTGGTGACGAGATCAAGGTTAAACTCGCGCTCAAGCCTTTCCTGAATGATCTCCATATGAAGCAGTCCGAGGAAGCCGCAGCGGAAACCGAAGCCCAGAGCCACGGAGCTTTCAGCCTCGTATGTTATGGAGCTGTCGTTCAGTCTCAGCTTGTCCAAAGCGTCGCGCACATCTTCAAAGTCCGCCGAATCAACAGGGTAAAGCCCGCAGAAAACCACCGGCTTAACAGTCTTGAACCCCGGGAAAGCCTCTTTTGCGGGGTTGGAGGCAAGCGTAACCGTGTCCCCTATGTTGACATCGTTTATATCTTTGATAGCCGCGGTGAAGAAACCGACCTCACCCACGGAAAGGTCATTGACCATAAGCGGTTTGGGGGTGAACACACCCACCTTGTCTATCAGATACTGCTGGTTTGTGGACATGAACTTTATTTTGTCGCCCGCTTTCACGGTTCCGTCGATGATTCTTATAAGCACCACGACACCCTGATAGCTGTCGTACCATGAGTCAAATATCATCGCCTTCAGCGGGGCGTTTTCATCCCCTTTGGGCATGGGGATGCGGCTGACCACGGCCTCAAGGATCTCCTTGATCCCTATGCCGTCCTTGGCGCTTGCCAGAACCGCATCGCTTGCGTCAATTCCGACTATGTCCTCCACCTCTTTCTTCACCCTGTCCGGATCGGCGCTGGGCAGATCGATTTTGTTGAGAACGGGCACAAGCTCCAGATCCTGATCTATCGCCATATATGCGTTGGCTATTGTCTGCGCCTCCACACCCTGAGCGGCGTCCACAACAAGCAGGCCGCCGTCGCAGGCGGCGAGGCTTCTTGAAACCTCATATGTGAAATCCACGTGCCCAGGAGTGTCGATCAGGTTGAGCTGATAGGTTTTGCCGTCATCGGCTTTATAGAAAAGGCGCACGGTCTGCGCCTTGATTGTGATTCCGCGCTCACGCTCAATATCCATGCTGTCCAGAACCTGTTCCTTCATGTTCCTTTTGTCCAGACCGCCTGTGAACTCAATGAGACGGTCGGCAATGGTGGACTTGCCGTGGTCAATGTGCGCTACAATACTGA
Source organism: Deferribacterales bacterium (assembly GCA_050253335.1). Classification (GTDB taxonomy): domain Bacteria; phylum Chrysiogenota; class Deferribacteres; order Deferribacterales; family Geovibrionaceae; genus Geovibrio. The sequence goes on from JBFWJG010000010.1 coordinate 27,903, forward strand.
AATTGCGAATAAGTTCTTTTTTCATTTAAACCTTTTTATGCGGATATTTTTAGCCTGCTGTACTGCGGGGTGCGGGGAGCTTTCTGCGTTCATACCGGCTGTCGGCAGCAAAAAGCGGGAATTCAGGCACACCTTCACTTAAACGAATATGTTCATACTACAAAACTGTGCAAATGTAAAAAATTATCTGACGAGGGTATTAAGCGAGAACAGCGGATCCATTATCGAAATCACTATGAATCCTATTATTATCCCTATGAACATTATAAACAGGGGCTCAATAACGGAAACAAACCTTGATGTAAGCTCTTCGGACTTCTTGCCGAAAAATGAGCTTACCCTTTCAAGAAGCTCCGCAACATTGCCCGACTGTTCCCCTGTCGCCGCAGCCGCCTCGAAAAGCTCGGTGAACCCGCCAACTCTCCTGACAGCGTCTGAAAACCTGTCACCGGAGCGAACCTTCTCTGCCACGGCGTCCACCTTGACTGTAAAAGCCCTGTTCCATGAAACCTTGGCCGCGTTGTCCAGAGCCTCGGTGAGAGGGAGCCCCTCGCTCACCTGAAACGCAACAACGTGAGCGAAACGGGCTATGAGAACATGGTTTATAAACTGGATTTCAAGAAGCCTTGAATCCACTTTCATTCTGAATTTGATGTTGTTGCGGTAATACCAGCGCAAAGCCACAGCGGAAGCCAATATGAGGATGAAGATGAAGACCCCGTAAGACTGGAGAACGGAGGAGATGGCGATAAGCGCCTTTGTGCTTGCGGGGATGTCCGATCCTGCGGCTGCGAAGATGCCCTCAAGCTTGGGCACAACATAGCTGAGGAGGAAACCCACAACACCCATACCCATTATAAGAACCGCCATGGGGTACATAAGCGCGCTGGTGAGCTTGCCTTTGACCTTCTTCTTCTCCTCCTCAAAACGGGCAATGTCCATGAGGACTTCGGGCAGTCTGCCCACTTCCTCCGCCGTTCTGATGAGGTTTACATACATTTCCTCAAAGGTGTCGGGGTATTTTGAGAGAGCCTCGGAAAACCGTTTCCCCTCGGAAACAGTCCCCGCCACATCCATAACCACATTGCGCATACGCCCCCTTGCGGAGGAGCCTGCCATAACCTTCAGTGCGTGAACAAGGGCAATGCCGCTTTTGAGCAGGAGGGAAAGCTGGAAGAATATATCAGGAACGGCGTTCTTGCCGCTGAAAAACTGAAAAGATGAGAGAAAGCTCTTCTTATCACGGACGGAGCGGATTTCGGAAACCAGAACGCCTTCAGCCATGAGCTTGGAGACAGCGGAGTTCTTCGTGTCCCCCTCCAGTACGCCTTTGACCTTTTTTCCGCTTTTATTTACGCCTGTGTATGTGAAAGTAGGCATTAATCAATCCTTGTTACAGCGATAAGCTCCCACGGAGTGGTTATTCCGTCACGCACCAGTTCATATCCGTAGTCAAACATGCGCTGATAGCCGTGATTTTTGGCCTCCTTCATCAGTTCTGACGATGAGGCGCGGTCGTTTATCATTTTGCGGATGGGGTCGTTCACGGTCATAATCTCGAATATGCCCGTCCTGCCTTTATAGCCTGTGTTGAAGCACTGGTCACAGCCTTTGCCCATGAAGTGTTTAGGCAGTGTGAAGCCTTCCGTGGCAAAATAGTTTTTCACGTAGTCGTCCGATTCCACTTCGGTTTTGCAGTTAGGGCATATCCTGCGCACAAGCCTCTGCCCCATTGTGCAGAGAAGTGACGAGGAGATAAGAAAAGGCTCCACATTCATGTCTATAAGTCTCGCCACGGCAGTGGGCGCATCGTTTGTGTGGAGGGTGGAGAGCACAAGGTGCCCTGTGAGCGATGCCTGAACAGCGGCCTGCGCTGTTTCCTCGTCCCTGATCTCGCCCACCAGTATTATGTCCGGATCCTGACGGAGGAAGGAACGGATAGCGTTCGCGAATGTGATATTAACCGCGGGATTCACCTGAACCTGCGTGATCTTCTCCATCTGGTATTCCACCGGATCCTCGATTGTAACTATGTTGGTGTCATCCGAAACAAGCTCAAGGAGTGATGCGTAAAGGGTTGTGGTTTTACCCGAACCTGTGGGGCCTGTGACGAGGATTATTCCGTTGGGGCGCCTGAGCGCAGCCCTGTAAGTTTCGAGATTTTTTCCGTTCATGCCGACTTTTTCAAGTGTCGCCATGCTTTTTGAACGTTCAAGGATACGGAGAACCGCTTTCTCGCCCGTAACGGAAGGAACAGTGGAAACACGCACGTCTATGGTGCGGTTGCCTATCTTCATGTTTATCCTGCCGTCCTGAGGCTTCCTTGTCTCCGCCACATCAAGGGATGAAATGACTTTGATTCGGGCAATGACGGAATCCTGCATTTTTTTGGGAAACTGGCGGATTGTGCTGAGCTTTCCGTCCACCCTGAAGCGAACTGCAAATGCATTGTCCTTTCCTTCGAAGTGGATGTCGCTGGCTCCGTTTTTAACAGCCTGAATCATGAGCTGATTCACGAGCTTGATGATGGGGGCATCGTCATATGAGGCGGAGAGAATGTTCCCCTCGCCGTCCTCAAGGATCTCCTCATCGCTTCCGTATTCCTCGCCGCTGACATCGCCGCCGAGGGTTTCGAGTATTTCAAAAATCTTTTCCTTTTCCGAAGGAACAAGAGCGGCGTTCACCCCGAGATAAAATGTGAGGAAGCGGGCTTTTGCGAGTCCGCCGCTTCCGCTGTATAAAAGAGACACTCCGCCCTCTCCGCCCGCAACGGGCACAAAGTCGCTTCTGTCCGGAAATTTGAGATAGTGTTCAAGCACCTGCTCGTAGGCTGTCATTTAAAGCTCTTTTCTATCGTTTTCTTCGATTCGTTTTTAAAGTCTACGGATTCCTGCCTTTTCTTTTCTGAAAGCTCTTCCGCCTCTTCCTGATTGTTAATGATTTGCGCGTTGATGAAGACCATCAGGTTGGTTTTCTCAAAGGTTCTGCTGGTGTTTTTGAACAGCCAGCCGATAAGCGGAATCTTGGAGAGCCCGGGAACGGCTGAGCGCTCCTCGGATGAATCGTCCTTCATAAGACCGCTGATAACAACCATTGAACCGTTTTTAAGCTTCACTTTTGTTTTGGTGTTCCTTGTGAGAGTGACAGGCTGTGTTGAGTCAAACGTGCTTGCGCTTACCTTTTTCACTTCCTGCTCAATGGCAAGGGTCACATAATCGTTTGCGGATATATGGGGCTGAATTTTCAGCTTAACGCCCACGTCACGGTAGTCGTAAGACTGAACGGGGTTGTTGTTGGAATCGTATTTGGTGCTTGTGAGGAACGGTCTGTTCTCTCCTGCGAAAACCTCTGCCTCTTCGTTGTCAAGGGTGAGTATCTGCGGGTTTGAAAGTATGTTCACGCCGGAGGCTGATTTAATAGCGTTCACAAGAAGCCCGAGGGACGGGAACTTAACGCCGTCATACTCTATGATGTCCCCGAGGATCCCGAGGTTGAATCCGCCCGCCATGGCAGGGAGCGATCCGTCGCCGAGAACGGAGCTCTGGAAGCTGTTGAGTCCGCCGTTGTCGTTGATATAGCCGACGCTTCCCACGCCGTTTTTGTCCCCTGCTGTCGCCTGCCACTCAACGCCGAATTTGTTTCCGCTGTCCAGAGTGGTTTCGATGATGAGCGCCTCGACATAGACCTGTCTTCTGGGGATGTCGAGCTTTTCTATCATTGTTTCAACATTCTGATAAAGCTCCTGATCCCCAACGACTATTATGGAGTTTGTTGCTTTGTCCGCCGCGACCTGAGACTTCACAACCGCCTGTGTTTTCGGATCCGTAACAGCGGAAAGAAGCTTGTTGAGCACTTTTTCAACATCTTCGGCGTTTGAGTTGTTCAGGTAATATACCTTGGGCTGGCTGTGGCCTGAGGAGGCTGAGCTGTCCACCTGATCTATTATGTAGTTTATTCTTTCAAAATCGCCCTCTTTGGCGGCGATCACGAGCACGTTTGAGTAGTCGTCCGCGACAATCACCGGATCCGCCGCGGTCATGAAGTTTTTCTGAAGTTCAGCGTAAAGCTTGGAAACGATCTTCTCAACATTGGAGGCGAGGCCGTTTTTGATCATAATGCTTTTAACGGTGTAGCCTGCCGCTTCCGCCTCAAGGGTATCGAGGATGCTTATTATTTTCTGCACTCTGTCAGCGGAATCACGGATAACTATGGCGTTCATGCCGACCAGTATATCTGCGTTGCCGCTTCTGGAACTGAGGTTTTTAAGCACGGAGACAAGCATCCGCACATTGAAGTTTTTCGGTGAAACAACGGTGGTGAGAAAGCCGTTCTCTTTTCCTGTCATGCTGTCCACATAGCTGTCGCCGTAGAATCTCACATCGCCGCTTTTGACAATCTGGATGTAGCGCTGCTTGTCAACCGCGGTGAGACCGTTCAGTTCAAGGGTTGCGTAGAAGATGTCCATGACATCCTTGGAGTTCATCTTCATTCCGGTCTGAACAGTAACCTGTCCCCTCAGGTCGTTTTCGTCATAAACAAAGTTCTTCCCCGTGAATTCAGCGGTGAACTTAACGAAATCCTTCAGAGACATGTTGTTGAAATTTACATCGTACTGGGCATACGAATTAACGGAGATCAGTAATAAAACTATGACTATAAAACGCTTCATCTCACACCTAATTTATTTCCACGAATATTGTTTTCTTCTGTCCCGCCCTTTCGAGGTCAAGGGTCACGGCGGTGACATTCTCAACAGAGCTGAGCATACTGAAGAGAACCTCAGGACTTTTCAGCTCCTCACCGTTTATGCGCATAATGGCATCGCCGTTTTTAAGGCCGAGGCTGCGCAGAACCGAGTCCCTCGTCATGCGTGAAAGCCGGAAGCCGACTATCTGCCCGTCTTTTTCGTACGGACGCATGAGAACAGACTTAATTATATTGTTTATATCACCCAGATTGCTGACAAAGTCAGCGCGGGTCATGCTTACTTTTTCCGTGGGGGTCATGTCGCCGGGTTCCGGTTCATCACCCGAATCCTCAGCGGCGGGCGCGGGAGCGGCATTCGGCTGCGCGCTCTGAAGCACAGAACCTTCGCTGTAGAGCTCAAGCTTTGTCCTGCCTGTTGCGGTGAGCACGGTTCCGCTCACTTTATCGAGGCTTTCGAGCTTAACGCCGGAGAATGTCTCGCCGACGGCCAAAAGAACCTTTTCGCCGTCAAGATCAAAAAAAGCGTAGGACTTGTGTCCGTGACCTAAAAGTATGCCGATTAGTTTGATGTTTCTGGGAGGGGGGGCGGTGACCGCCTCGCCGCTTTCCGTCACGAAAGTTTCGGAAGAGCCTGAAGCGGAAGCAGTTTTGAGGGAGAATATATTCTTCTCCGTTATAAGGGAAATATCCGCAGTTTTCACAGCAGCGGATTTTTTGCCTCCGAGCTTGATCCCCTCCATCACGGTCGGGGTGTGTTTATAAGAGATATACCCCGTAATAAGCCATGCAAAGGAAAAAGCCGCAAGAACCGGATAAATAAACCATGGGATCTTTATAGTATTCATGAGAATAGAAATAGCATGAATGAGGGAAAAATCAAATTAAAATCAGGGACAGGGCTTTAATATTTATACAATCATCACATTGAGATTGTAAAAGGCGTGGCACACCGCGGAGGGCAGAACAGAACGGTATTCGGAGTAGAGACTCCCGAACACGAGAGACGGAAAAAACACAGCAAAAGCGTGAAGCGGCGTGCCCCCCCAGAGATGAAAAACCGCAAAAACAGCGGAAACCGCTATATTCGCAGCCGAGATAAAGTAAAAGGACCGCCATTTGCGCCTTTCCAGCCATTCCTGCAGAACCCCTCTGAAAAAAAGCTCCTCCGCAAGGGGCGCCAGAAGCAGAAACCTGAAAACCAGCGAGGAGTCAAAAACAACCCTGCCTCCGAAAAACAGAATCCTCCCTGAGAAGTAAAGCAGTCCGAGAGCAAAAGCGGTTATGAGGAGCCTGTGTTTTCTGTCCATATCCATCAAATACCACGCCGGAAAGAAAAAAACAAACCTTTGCCGTCTGAGGGCGTCTTTAAAAGCAAGGGAACAGATATGATTTATGGATTTTATGCATTAACTGTTGTGCAGTCAGGGCATGTTGTCCTATAATTCCCCGTAAAATTTATTTCATGGAGCAGATATAATGAACAGCAAAGGTTTCACTATTATCGAAGTGCTGGTGGTTATCGTTATCCTCGGCCTTCTCGCCACTTTTATGGTGCCTAAAATAATGGGCAAACCGGACGAGGCGAGAGTCGCCAAGGCAAAAAACGACATACTCGCCATTGAATCCGCTCTGAAGATGTACAAACTCGACAACGGCTACTACCCCACGACAGAACAGGGGCTTGAATCTCTGATTCAGGCGCCGACAATCGAGCCTATCCCCAAAAACTACCGCAAAGGCGGCTATCTGGACACTTCCAAAAAGCCCCTTGACCCATGGGACCGCGAATTCATCTACAGAAGCCCCGGTGAGGACGACAGGGATCTGGAAATCATCTCCCTCGGCGCTGACGGCGTGGAAGGCGGCGAAGACTTCAACGCCGACATCAGGAGCTATGAAATAAGATAATGTCTGCCAGAGGCTTTACTCTCGTAGAACTCATTATTGTTCTTCTCATAATCGGCATCGGCTTCATGACCGTGACACCGCTCATGGTGGAAAAGGCCGCAGGCGAAGCTGAAGAAACAGCCTTTTTCAATGATCTGCTCAGGAAAACCGCGGACGAGGCGGAGGAACTGGGCAGAGCGCTTCCTTTAAGGGGTGTGAAAGGCTCTGCCTCGCTGTTTCTGCATGACGGGGAAACAGTGAAAATCCCCGGCATATCAGGAGTTCTCTCCGCTGAAATAAACGATGAGGAGCAGTCCGGGCTTGACTATGTGATCATGGTTTATCCGCAGGGCATATGCGACCGCTTTGTTTTAAGGGTGTCTGATACGGAAGTTATCGAGTCCCTCCCCCTTCTCCTTCTGACGAGGTTTCAATGAAAAAAGGGTTTACCCTCCTTGAGCTGCTTATCGCCATGGTTGTCCTCTCCATAGGCATGATGGGGATATTCACCCTCGTCAGGCAGTCGCTGGACATGAACGACTACGCCAAGAAAAAACTGAACCTGCTGGGCAGAGGCTACGAAAGGATCATACTGACCCTCTCCGAAAAGCGAACCCTTGAAGATATAATCAACGATAACGGCACAGTCTATACATATAAACTCGAAAAACAGGACACCGGACTTCAGGGCATTAAGGAATGCGAGCTTAAAGTGTCCGACGGAAAAGCGGAAATGGCTTTGTTTTATTATGAAAGATAACAATGGCTTCACACTGGCGGAACTGATAATTGCTGTCGCTCTTGCGGGGATAGTCCTCACGGGGGCATACGCCGTATTCAACACTATTATAACATCACGGGATGTTTCCATAAAAGCCGGTGACGCTGTTACAGTGAACGCTAAGCTTGCCTCACTCCTTTCCGCGGACTTCAGGCAGGCGGTGAGTGATTCCGCTGATGTCCGCTCCGCTCAGGAAGGTGTCGCACTGCGGCTTCTCACCCATAATTCGCTCTATTTTCAGGGCGCAATACCCGTTGAAGTGCTTTACTACATTGAAGATAAATACCTCATCAGGGAGGAACGGCTCCCCCTCATGGACTTTGAGCAGAAGATGCAGATTCTCCCCGACGCGGACAACTTCACCGTGCTTTTTTACGAGGCCGGAGAATATCATGACAGAACAATTCTGGGTTCCCGCATGATGAAAATAAGGCTGAACACGGCGGGAATCCCCGTGGAGGCGCTTGCGGGCAGCTACCACCAGAATAAAATGTTCAACTCTCTGGGGATAGGCGAATGAACAATAAGGGAAGCGTTCTGGTTTTCGTCCTGATTTTTGTCGCCTTCACCCTCGGCATAGTAACCTTCATGCACAGTCACGCAGGCAGCGCCCTTGAGAACAGCGCGGGTCTTCAGTTTGAATACCAGTCCTCGATATATGCAATGTCTGCCATTGAAGCCATAAGAGAGGTTCTTGAGGATGACGACAACAACTACGACCATGACGGCGAGTCCTGGGCGCTTATTCCCCCTTTTCCGGTTCCCATGGGGTTTATATCGATCACAGTAACTCCCACCAACGGACGCATACCGCTCAACATGCTTGATGTGGACAACAAGTCCGAAGCCTATCTTTCCGGATGCATAAACACACTGTCTGAGCTTGAGATAGAAGAATCGGTCTGCTCAATAATAAAAGACTGGATAGATACGGACGGAGAGGTTTCATCCCTCGGTGAAGAGAACATAGACTACGACACGGACGGCAAAACCTACTCCACAAAGAACGGCAAGCTTGAGACCCTCAAAGAGCTGAGCTTCATCAACGGCGCGAAGGATCATTACGATGTGCTCTCCCGCCACTTCACCAACCACGGGGACGGAAAGCTTAACCTCAACTTCATCACAAAGGAAGCCCTGATCGGACTGGTTCCGGGCATAGCCCCATATGCGGACAGCATAATAGAGCACAGGGGCGGAAATATATACAAAGATGTGTCAAACATAATGAACGCGGCCAGCATACCGCAGGATATCTACACCACCGCGCTGGACTATCTCACGGTAAAAAGTTCTTTATTTTATGTAAAGACTGAAGTAAGTTTGAATGATAAATCACGTTTTTACCATGTTCTTCTGGAAAGAAACGGCTCACGCACAACCGTAGTGAAATATATTGAAGGGAATGATGGCGTCTTCTTCTGACAGAAATTTATTGATTAAAAACAACAGGCTTTACAACATCGAAAACGGACGGGCGGATTTCCCCGCAAGTGCTGAACAGAGCGGTTCGTTCACCCTGTTTCTTGATGATTCGATGTTTTTTTACCTCTCCATGGATCTCCCCTCATCAAACAGGAAAAAGGCCAGAGGGTTCATAAGCAACTATCTCAGCACCCTTTTTCCCGAGTACATGACGGAGAATTTCGGTTTCGTGCTTCACGGCGGAACGGCACTGATCTATCTTCCGACGGATCAGTTCAGAACCTTCGTGGAGGAAAACCTTCCTCTGCTCAAAAAAGCCTCCAGAATTACCTCGCCTTTCATAGAGATGTTCACGAGGGAAGCCTCGTTTGACTATACTGACGGAAGCAAGTGCTACTCCGTCTCCGGCGGGGAGATACACCAGCTTTTTGACGAGCCCGAAGACGCATACACCGCGGAAAAGGTTCTCGGCAGAGTTATCCCTGCAAAAATATCACTGAATATAAAAGGCGTGGAGAAGGAATCATTCGTTCCGGCGGCGTTCAAGATTCCGGCAGCCGTTCTTGCCGTGTGCTATCTTGTCTTCATCGGCGGTGAATACCTCCGGCTTAAAGGCTACGCCACTTCCCTCAAGCTTCGTGAAAACAAGCTTGCGGAACTTTATACTCTGGCCGGAGTTCAGGGCTCAAACGACCCCTACGGCACTCTGCTTTTCAAGGCCAGAGGCGGCAGGGAAACGGCTCAGGGAATCAGCATTCTCAATGTTTTTGAAGTAATGAGCAGAGCGGCGGACAAAGGAAAAATCAACCTTGAGGATGTCACCGTAAGGGACACAACAGTGAACTGCACGGGCACAGCGGCGGACTTTCAGGCCGTGGAGGACTTCAAGCAGAAGCTTCAGGAAGCCGGAGCCCAGAGAGCAAACATAGAAGATACCGACAAGCAGGGCGAAATCATTAAATTTTCAGTGAGGTTCGGATTATGAACATAAAACTGGATCAGGCACTGAAAGAAAAAGTGCTCATATGGTTTGTGGCTTTTTTCGCCGTCTTCTTCCTTTTTTACTGGACCCATATGTTCTTCGCCTCCAGAGAAAACAGCTACGTTCAGAGACAGAAATCCTACACAGAGCAGATAAACAAAGCCGCGGAACTCATTTCGGAAATATCAAGCGGAGCCAACTCAACCAAAAGGGTCGATAGCGGACTCCTCTCTTTCATACAGAACACCGCCGCAAGAACAGGAATAGCAGGGCGCATACTTGACCTCAAGCCCGTATCAAACGCATCCGGCGCGGAGGTTGTTTCACTGCGCATTCAGGCGCTGAACCTCAATGAGCTTAACTCTTTCCTCGGGCTTGTGGAAGGCTACCAGAACCTTACCATCAAGAACTTCGCACTCAAAAAAAGGTTTGACGACCCCACGCTCGCGGACATCAATCTGGAGCTTGTGAAAAACAGATGATAAAAAAAATTCTCATAAACACAGCTATCTTTCTCGGGTGCAGCGCCGTATTCACGCTTTTCTTCTTTCCTTACGGAAAGGTTCTTGAATACTACGCTGAAACAGCGGCGGCAAAAGCGAATGTCAGCCTCTCCATAGGCAAGACAGAGGCAGGCCCTTTCGGCGCCGAGCTTTCTTCCATAAAACTCAGCGAATTCACCGCTGACAAGCTTGAACTGTCCTACTCGCCTCTTTCCGTAATCACACGCAGTGCGGCAGCCAGAATAGAATCTGAGATTGTCACAGCGGAAGCAGATCACAAGGGCGGGGAAATCAGCGCAAAAGCCCTGATAGAGCTTGATAAGATACCGCAGATCGCAGAAAGCGGCCTCGGCGGAGAGGTCGGGTTCAGCATCTCTGTTAAAGACTGGAAAGGAAAAGGCACAGTCTCATCCCCCAGACTGACCATTCCTTCGGATCTGGGGCCTGTCACGTTTAATGACATAACAGGGGATATCCTGATAGAAAAACAGATGATCGGCATAACCAACCTGCAGTCGCAGGGAGCCGCAAAAATAAACCTGAACGGAAATATAAGAATAAATCAGGTGAATGCAGGAAAAAGCGTTCTGGCGCTCACAGGGACTGTCGGGGTAGCCGGAATGAACAAAAAAATCACCATTACAGGCACAGTTCTCGAACCCAGAATAACTCTTAACTAATCAGTGTTCCCCGCAGGAACCGAGACGGGTTCCTGCTCTTTTTTATCACCTTCTGTTTCTGGCATGAAAAAATAATAAACTCCTCCGTCATGCTCTCTTTTCAGCATGATGTGAGTTTCAGACGAGTTAACCTCTTCCGCAAAATCAAGAAAAACATTCCCTTCATCATCAGTAATTCTGCCGCGGCGGAGCTCTTTCGGAACACAACCGTCAGGGAAGTCCTTCATTTCAAGGGTCACGCTGTTCTCCGTGCAGTATTTCCTGCCGTCAAAATCAGTGTAGCAGACCCTTCCGCCTGAAGAGCAGAACTTGAGTTCATCACGGTTTATGAAGATCTCTTTGTTAAATGAATCCTCCGTTGAGTGCGCCGTCAGTGCGCCGTCTTCAAGGTGCAGGGTGAAGCCGTCTGCAACTGCGGCTTTTTCAGAAGGCAGACCGGCATAAATGTCCGCCCGCAGGAATTTCCCCCCGCAGTAAGCATCGGCACTTCCGGAAACTGTCACGCAGTCGGTCATATTATCCGCAGGAAAATCCAAAATCTCAGGCGCACCGCCTTTGTTGACCTCCTGATAGTTTATGCTGTAGAACCTGTCCCTTCCGTATCCGTTGAGCCTTCCCCCCGATATATACGGCGACGAGAAGTCCACAGGCAGGGGGCTGAGTCCGGTGAAGCGTCTCTGGTTGAAATCTAGGGTGACAAGCTTCTCGTCCAGAATGAACACAGCGAAACCATCATCAAGAAAAACATCCTCTATATTCTCTTTAAGCTGGCCGGAGATCACCTCCTCAGTGGAATCTATACGGTAAACCCTGAATGACTTGCCTTCAGCAAAGGCAAAATAAGGCGGAAAAAAAGCAGGTCTGCCGGGTTTATTATTGGTTCCCGTAACCTCTGCGCAGGAGGAGAGGCTGAAAATGCTTATGCCTTTTTCATTCTCAGCGAGAAGAAAACCGCCCTTGAGCTTTATGGAGGTGAAATTATCAGAGAGAAGAGAGGGGCATTCTGAGGAGGATATATTTATGGAAGTATCTGTAAGAACTGCAAGAAGCCCGTCTTCATAGACAAAGTCCCTTACGTTCTGCGCGATTACCCTAGATGTTTTTTTTTATCGAAGCTGATAAGCGAGCCGAGAAGCAGACCGCTCTCGGGCATTGCCGCCTCAAACTCCGCTGTGCTGTCTGATGCGTGAAGCTCCGTTTTGAGCTCCTGAATGTAGCTGCTGCCTGTGAAGAGATTTTTCTGGGTTACAACAGCCTGCTGAACGGGTGCGGCGGTTGTGCAGGAGATGACAAGTACCAGTGAGGGGATGACCAGTCTCAGGAATCTGATTATCCAGCCGGGGCAGCTTAGTTTCGAAAATACTTCCGTTTCCAGTGCCTTACGTTCATCAAAAGTGAGTTCGCAGTCTCTTCTTTCCACCTAAAATCCCCCGGACGCGCATTAACGCCGTCAGAAGCCGAGGTACTTCACCTCTTCTTCAAGCTGAACGCCCGTTTCTTTCAAAACAATTAACTTAACTTCTTCAATCAGGTTCTTAATATCTGACCCGGTAGCACCGCCAGCATTAACAATAAAATTGGCGTGCTTCTCGGAAACCATGGCTCCGCCGATGCGTTTTCCCTTTAAACCGCACCGTTCGATGAGCTCTCCGGCGTAATGACCTTCGGGACGCTTGAAAACCGAACCGCATGAGGGATATTCCAAAGGCTGCTTCTGCAACCTTTTGCGGAGAATCTCCTTCCTGATGCGCTCGCTTTCCGTCCTGTCCCCTTCTTCAAAGAGGAATTTCCCGCCGAGAACTATGCTGCCGCCCACTGCCGCGGTTCTGCGGTATGAGAAACCGGCGTCAGCACCCTTCACTGTGAAAACCGAACCGTCAGAACCGAGGAGATCTATCTCGTCAGTTAACATACCGATTTCGGTTCCAAATGCACCTGCGTTCATTGCAAGGGCACCGCCCACAGTGCCGGGAATACCGCTCATATTCTCGGCTCCGGTCATGTAAGATCTTATCGTATAAACGATCATTGAGTCAAGAAGAACTCCTGCCCCTGCATAAATTTTCTTATGTTTCTTTAAAATGTGCCGATTAAGATTACTGAGAACTATTACAAGATGATCCAAAATTTGATCTGAGATCAACAGGTTACAGCCGCCGCCCATTATAAAATGTTCAACAGACTTTTTTTTCGCCCAATCAAGACATTCAACTAATTCTTCCGTTGTGGACGGTTCGGCAAGAAATTTTGCCGTCCCTCCGGTGCGGTAGCTTGTGTAATTTTTAAGTGATACGTTTTCACGGATTCTCATTTGCTGATCTTTGTTCCTTCAAGGGCATCTTTGCAGAAGCATTTTCTGTTCACTGTGTATGAATCGGGCAGAGCGCTTACGATCGCCTTGATCCTCTCTGTCGCTCCCTTCATGGTTTCCACCACTTCCACAGTGGTTAACTTGGAATCTGATGTGCCTGCGGCGTAATTGGTGATAATGCTCACATTGGCGTAGCATATCTCTTTCTCACGCGCCAGAGGAGCTTCCGGAAAGAGAGTCATCCCCACCGTGTCCCCGCCTATGGAAGCAAAATATTTTATCTCCGCCGCCGTTTCAAGTCTGGGGCCGTTGGTGCAGACATACACGCCGCTGTCTTTCACCTCAACCCCTGCCCTCTGCGCACTTTCGGTAAGCAGCACTCTGAGCTCAGGACAGAAGGGCTCTGTGAAATCTATGTGGTGGATAAGACCGCCGTCATAGAAGGTATGTGCCCGTCCTGATGTCATGTCTACAGCATTTGAGGATATTACTATATCGCCGGGCTTCACGCTCTTTATTCCGCCGACCGCGGTGAAGGAGACAATGCGCTCCACGCCCAGCTTCTCAAATCCCGCTATGTTTGCCCTGTAGTTTACGCTGTGGGGCGGAATGCCGTGACTGCGACCGTGTCTGTTGAGGAAATAAAAGTCAACGCCCTTGTAGCTGAAATGCCTGTACGCATCGGAAGGAGCGCCCCACTCAGTTTCCACTGATTCCTCGCCGACAAACTCAAAACCTTCTATGTCGTAAAGTCCGCTTCCGCCTATTATGCCAAGTTTCATAATATACCCACTGTTCTGATAAGCCGATACTCAGCTCTTTTCTATTCTGATAATCCTGTCGCAGGAGTTTGCTATTCCGTCTTCGTGGGTGACTATGAGGATTGTCACACCTTCATCGCGCATGAGGCGGATCATGTCCAGAACCTCATCGCTGTTTTTCTTGTCGAGGCTGCCTGTGGGTTCGTCAGCGAGAAGGATTTTCGGACTGTTCATCATAGCCCTTGCTATCGCCGTTCTCTGCTGTTCGCCTCCGGAGAGCTCCGCGGGGAAGTGCGTGGTTCTGTTTTCCAGCCCGACCTTGGTGAGCAGTTCTTTTGCCCTTTTGGCCGCGTCCTGAATGTTCATTCCGCCTATGAGGGCGGGCATCATTACATTTTCCAGTGCGGTAAAATCTTCCAGCAGATAATGAAACTGGAACACAAAACCGACATCCTTATTCCTGAACTGGTCAACCGCCTTTCCTTTAAGTTTGAGGATGTCCTCGCCCTGAAACATTATGGAGCCTGAGTCAGGCTTATCCAGACCGCCGATTATGTGCAGAAGGGTCGATTTGCCTGCTCCTGATGGGCCGACTATGGCGAGCATTTCGCCTTTGCCCACGCTCATGTTGAAGCCGCTGAGAACATTCAGCCTGTAATCCCCTTTCAGGAAGCTTTTGTTAAGATCTATTATTTCGAGCAGACTCATCTAATCACGCCTCAATGCTTCTATGGGGTCGAGCTTGGCCGACTGTCTGGCGGGAAACAGACCCGCAACATATGTGATAACCAGTGCGCAGACCGTAACCACTATGAACACCGAGGGCTCTATCTTCACGGGGATTCTGTCCATGAAGTAAACATCCTCCGGCAGGCTTATTAGCTTGTAGTTTTTCAGCACGAAGCAGGCTGTGTAGCCGATAACGTTGCCGAGCGCCGTCCCCACAAAGCCCACCACAAGACCCTGACGGATGAAGATGCGGTATATGCTTTTTTCGGGTGCGCCCATGGCTCTGAGTATGGCTATGTCGCGCTTTTTATCCTTGACCGATACCGTGATCATGCTCACCACATTGAACGAGGCGACTATGATTATCAGCGTGAGGATGATGAACATGGCTATTTTTTCCAGCTTGAGGGCTGAAAAAAGACTGCCGTTCATGCTTATCCAGTCCCTTGACCAGTAAGGAAAGCCGAGTTCCTCTTCTATCTTTTTTGCGAGGGGGATTGCGTTTGCGAAGCTGTCCGCCTTGACGCTGAAGCCAGAGACAACATCAGTCATCCCGAAGAATTCCTGCGCCGCCTCAAGGGATATGTAGCCGAGGGAGGAGTTGTACTCATACATCCCCATGTCAAACCAACCGGCGACCTCAAAATGCTTCATCTTGGGAACCATGCCGAAGGGGCCTTTGCGCCCGAAGGGAGAGACCATGACCACATCATCACCGGCATTGACCGCCAGCGAATGGGCTAGTTCCTTTCCGAGAACAATCTTCGGTTTCTCGCCCTTGTCAGCTATATCCAGAAACTCGCCGTCCTTCATAAACTTCTCAATGGAGGTAACGCCGAGCTCTTTTTCAGGGATAACGCCTCGGATGATAACTCCGCTGACATTGTTCTGGCTTGTGACCAGAACCTGACTGAGGACAAACGGCGAGACCCCCGCTACCTTGTCCGTCACGCGGATTTTTGCGTCAACAAGCTGCCAGTCGCTGATGGGAGCGGCATCCAGACGGTTTACGATTATATGCGCGTTTGCGCCGAGGATCTTGTTCTGGAGATTGTCGGAGAAGCCGATCATCACGTTCAGAACAATTATAAGAGTCGCCACCCCCACCATTATGCCGATTACGGAAATGGTGGAGATGAACGAAAATATACGGTTTTTCCTGCGGGAGCGCAGATAGCGCGTGGCTATCAGATTCTCCGTTTTCATATTACTCCCATTCGATTGTCGCGGGCGGTTTGGAGCTTATGTCATAGACGACACGGTTAATGCCCCTTACCTCGTTTATTATGCGGTTGGAAATTTTGCCCAGCACATCATAGGGGATGTGTGCCCAGTCCGCCGTCATGCCGTCTGAGCTGTAGACAGCCCTGATTGCGCAGGCGTTTTCATATGTTCTGCCGTCGCCCATTACGCCCACGGTATTTACAGGGAGCAGAACGGCGAAGGCCTGCCATATGGTGTTGTAAAGGTTAGCGTTGTGAAGCTCCTCGATAAAGATGGCGTCCGCCTGACGGAGAACATCGCACCTTTTCTTGGTGATCTCGCCCAGAACCCTAACGCCCAGACCGGGGCCGGGGAAAGGGTGACGGCCGACCATCACTTCCGGAAGACCGAGCTTGCGTCCGACATCCCTTACCTCATCCTTGAAGAGCTCACGGAGGGGTTCCACAAGCTGAAACTTCATATCATCCGGCAGACCGCCCACATTGTGGTGGGACTTGATTGTGGCGGAGGGGCCTTTGAAAGAGACGGATTCTATAACATCGGGGTACAGAGTGCCCTGCGCGAGGAAATCGAAATCGCCTATTTTTCTCGCCTCTTCCTCAAAAATGCGGATGAAGAGGTTGCCTATTGTCTTTCTTTTCTGCTCGGGATCGGTCACGCCCGCAAGGGCAGTGAGGAAGCGTTCCTCAGCGTCAGCCACCACGAGGTTTATCTTATAGTTTTCCCTGAATGTTTTTTCCACATACTCACGCTCATTGAGCCTGAGCAGACCGTTGTCAACAAAAACGCAGACGAGGTTATCGCCTATTGCCTCATGGAGAAGAACGGCAACAACGGAGGAATCCACACCGCCGGAAAGACCGCAGAGAACCTTTCTGTTCCCCACTTTTTCACGGATGCGTTCAATCTCCGCCTGAATAAAGTTTTCCGTTGTCCAGATCTGTCTGCATCCGCAGATGCCCACAACGAAGTTCTCAAGGATAGTTTTGCCCTGCTCAGTGTGGGTGACTTCGGGGTGAAACTGTATTGCGTATATTTCACGGCTGTGATGCTTCATGGCGGCGGCGGGAGCATTGTCCGTTTTTGCCACTATGTCAAAGTTTTCGGGCATTTTCTCAAGCCTGTCGCCGTGGCTCATCCATACGGTAAGCGTCCCGTTTCCTTCAAGCCCCTTGAAGAGCCTGCATGAAGGCTCATAGCTGAGAACCGCCCTGCCGTATTCCCTGTGGTTTGAGGGAGCGACAACGCCGCCGAAATGCTGTCCGGCAAGCTGCATACCGTAGCAGATGCCCAGAACGGGAAGCCCCATCTCAAAAACACGCTCATCAACTCTGGGCGCGTCTTCTTCATAAACGCTGGAAGGGCCGCCGGAAAGGATTATGCCTTTCGCCTCGAATGCCTTTATCTTCTCAAAATCCGCGTTGCAGGGGAAAATTTCGCAGTAGACATTCGCCTCGCGCACCCTGCGTGCGATAAGCTGGGTATATTGTGAGCCGAAGTCTAGTATCAGTACCTTTTCCGAGTGAATGTCCATCGGTTACAAAACTCCTTTTTATAATATTCAGTGAGTTTAAGTGCTAAGATGCACACCTGAGCGTCATCCTGAACGCAGTGAAGGATCTCAGGTGCTCAGGGATTCTTCGGCTTTGCCTCAGAATGACGCATCACAGCTTATTTAAGTGTTCACCCAGTAGTTGGGTGCTTACTTTGTTAGTTGACTGTCACGGAAACGTCATCCTGAACGCAGTGAAGGATCTCAAATGCTCAGGGATTCTTCGGCTTTGCCTAAGAATGACGCATCACAGCTTATTTAAGTATTCACCCAGTAATTGGGTGCTTCCTTCGTGAGCTGACTCTCAATCACAAACCGCACATCCTGTCGGTTTGTGATACACGCTCGCGGGCGGATAAACCGCCCTTCGCTACGCACGGCGGGCTCCCGTCATGGGAGCCTTTATAATTTAAGTATTCACCCAGTAATTGGGTGCTTCCTTCGTGATCCGACTGTCAATCACAAACCGCACATCCTGTCGGTTTGTGATACACGCTCGCGGGCGGATAAACCGCCCTTCGCTACGCACGGCGGGCTCCCGTCATGGGAGCCTTTATAATTTAAGTATTCACCCAGTAATTGGGTGCTTCCTTCGTGATC
>JBFWJG010000010.1:46054-51655 GCA_050253335.1 Deferribacterales bacterium
TCCTGTCGGTTTGTGATACACGCTCGCGGGCGGATAAACCGCCCTTCGCTACGCACGGCGGGCTCCCGTCATGGGAGCCTTTATAATTTAAGTATTCACCCAGTAATTGGGTGCTTCCTTCGTGATCATGACGTCGTGAACGTGGCTTTCACGCAGGCCTGCGCCTGTGATCCTTACGAATCTGGCTTTATCGTGCATGTTTTCTATTGTTTTGCAGCCTGCGTAGCCCATGCCGGAGCGGATGCCGCCCGTAAGCTGGTAGACCGTTTCGCTGAGCTCGCCTTTGTAGTGAACCCTGCCTTCTATCCCTTCGGGAACGAACTTCTTCTCGCTCTCGGTTCCTTCCTGAAAATAGCGGTCCTTGCTGCCCGCCTTCATTGCGCCCACTGAGCCCATGCCTCTGTAGACCTTGAAGCTTCTGCCCTGATAGAGCTCTATATCGCCGGGAGATTCCTTTGTTCCCGCGAAAAGTGAGCCTATCATCACAGTGGATGCGCCAGCGGCGAGTGCTTTTACTATGTCGCCGGAATATTTTATACCGCCGTCGGCTATTATCGGAATACCAAGCTCCCTTGCTTTGGCGGCGCATGTCATGATCGCTGTTATCTGCGGAACGCCCACGCCCGCAACCACCCTTGTGGTGCAGATTGAGCCGGGGCCGATGCCCACCTTGACGCAGTCCGCCCCGCAGTTGTAGAGCGCTTCCACAGCTTCGGGAGTCGCAACGTTTCCGGCTACAAGCTGAACATGGGTATAGGTCGTTTTCACCCATTTCACCATATCCAGAACCATCTGAGAGTGTCCGTGTGCGGTATCAACCACTATCACGTCAGCCTTCGCTTCCACAAGAGCCGAAACCCTGTCTCTGCTGTCTCCGGCGACTCCCACCGCCGCACCCACAAGCAGCCTGCCCATGTCATCCTTGGCGGCGTTGGGGTATTTGAGCTTTTTATTGATGTCCTTGATGGTGATCAGACCTTTAAGCTGATACTGGTCGTTAACCACGAGGAGCTTTTCGATCCTGTGTTCCTGAAGAATATCCTGAGCGGATTCAAGGTTTGCGTCTTTTTCAAGCACGGTAACCAGATCCTTGCCCGTCATATACTCTGTAACTTTTGCGCCGAGATTTTTAACGAAACGCAGATCTCTGTTGGTGAGGATTCCCACCAGCCTGCCGCCCGCAGTCACGGGCACGCCGCTTATTTTGTACTTGGACATAATAGCAAGCGCGTCCTCAACCGTTTTGTCCGGCGAAATTGTAATGGGATCAACTATCATTCCGCTTTCGGAACGCTTCACCTTGTCCACTTCATCCGCCTGCATTTCTATTGTCATGTTCTTGTGGATGAAGCCTATTCCGCCTTCCTGAGCCATAGCTATAGCCAGCTTTGCCTCGGTAACAGTGTCCATCGCCGCACTTACCAGCGGGATGTTGAGTGTAATTTTGTTTGTAAGCTTTGAGCTTATGTCGATGTCCTTGGGGAGAACCTCGCTGTGCGCGGGGATCACAAGCACATCATCAAAAGTCAGCGCTTCCATCGCGATTTTATCGCCGTACATTTTGTTCACCGCCTGCTTTTATGTTTTGTTTATTTATTTTATTAAGTTCCTGTACTCTTCCAGCAAACCAAATCGGCTCCGCACCGCAGGATGCCGGTGCGTCGATACTAAGTCAGTAGCCCCAGTCACGGCTGTAGCGGAAGTCGCGGCCTATTGTTCTCTGGCTGACTTTCGCTATGACGGGAATCTTCCGTTTGAACTGGTATTTCATTATCCTTTCTGAGATTTTCTGCACAAACTCCTCATCGAAGCCCATTTTGATCAGCTCCGCTTTCCTGCGTCTGTTGTCCACCATTTCGTAAAGCAGTCTGTCCACATCTTTGTATGTGAAGCCCAGCTCGCCTTCATCGGTCTGATCCGGCCAGAGATCCGCGGTGGGCTGTTTCTTTATAACCTTATCGGGAATCCCCAGATATTCGGAAAGTTCCCATACCTGAGTCTTGTAGAGATCCCCTATGGGGTTTATGGCGCTGGCCAGATCGCCGTACCATGTGCCGTAGCCGAGGAGAAGTTCGGTCTTGTTGCTTGTGCCGAGAACTATTCCGCCGTGCTTTGCGGAACGGTCAAATATAGTGACCATGCGCATACGGGCAAGAACGTTTCCTATGCGCAGTTTGCTAATGTCATTTTCACTTTCGATGAAAGGCTCCGCAAAAGGGGTTATGTCGGCTATTTCGAGGTTAATCCCCAGAGCGCCTGCCACAAGTTCCGCGTCCGCCATGCTCTCCTTGCTGGAAAGCTTGTATGGAAGCCCGACTGCAAAAACCCTGTCCCTGCCCAGTGCTTCAACTGCTATGGCGGCGGAAAGGGCGGAATCTATACCGCCCGAAAGTCCGAGAACAACATTCCGGAGCCCGATTTTCTCTGTTTCCTCTTTTACGAATGTGGTTAATATCTGCTTTGTGAGTTTAAGATCAAGCTTCATTTTCCGTCCCCTTTGAGATAGTCAAGGAGTATGTGGGATTTTTCGTCACGGAAGAAGGGTGAGTGTATTCTGGCGAGTCGTATATCCTCCTGCTCAAGTTCAGCTATTCCCATAGCTTCCTCAAACTGGGGGAGCCTTGTCTTTCTGGAGCCGAGAGCCGAGTAAGCCTCGGAACCGCCCCAGAAGGCCACTCCGTCCTCAACTCCGGCACGGTTGACATACACAAGATTAACGGTGAGGAGGCTTGCCGTGTATTTGTTTGATGTCTGCCATATTGAAGCGGCTTCCAGCCCGTCGCCCACAACGCCTCTTGCGGGGCTGTTGGACGGGATGAAAAGCGTCTGCACGCCCATGCGGCTCAGGATATATATTGAGCTTGTATGGAGAGCGTCCTCGCATATCAGGATTCCGCATCTGCCGAAAGCTGTGTCAAAAACGGAGAACTGCTTGCCGGCGGCGAAGTATCTCGCTTCCTCAAACATTGTGTAGTCGGGCAGATAGACCTTTTTGTGGAGGTGAACCAGCCTCCCCTTTTCGGCATATGCGCTGACATTATAAAAAAGATTGTCCTCTCCTTCGTAAACGAAGCCGAAAACAATTGATATGTCTTTGGAAAGGGCGATGATTCTTTTGATCACCCTGTCGTCTGTCTTCATGGCTACATCGCTGACATAGTCCAGCAGATAATACCCTGTGAGCGAAAGCTCAGGAAACACAATACAATCGCATTTTTCCGCAACGGCCTTTTCTATATACTCCTCGTGGAGTTTAAGGTTTTTGGCCGTGTCGCCCAGAAAGGGCTTTATCTGCGCCAGACAGACCCGCATCTATTCACCGTCCCTCACATAGGTTCCGCTTTTTCCGCCGGATTTTCTCACAAGACGCACATCGCTTATCACCATGCCTTTGTCCACTGCCTTGCACATATCATAAATAGTGAGCGCGGCAACGGAAACACCCGTGAGGGCTTCCATCTCTATGCCTGTCTTTCCGGTGAGCTTTGCGGTAACTTCTATTTCGATTTCGCTTTTTTCTGTGTCGGGGTAAAAATAAACATCTGCGGCGGTCACGTTCAGAGGGTGGCACATGGGGATCAGATCCCCTGTTTTTTTCACAGCCATTATTCCCGCCACACGGGCAACCTCAAAAACGTTTCCTTTCTCCATTCTGCTTTCAAGAACAAGTTTAAGGGTTTCGGGCTTCATGGTTATGCGCCCTTTTGCCGTTGCTTCCCTCACAGTGTCCGTCTTGGCGGTAACGTCCACCATGCGGCTTCTTCCTTCCTCGTCAAAGTGGGTAAAAGACATTATGCTTAACCTCTAATGGGGATATTTTTTAAAAAATTCGTCCACAGGTCTGCTGGAAACTATGTAGTCCCAGATCCTGCCGTTTCCGCTGCGGATGTCGTGCAGGTCGGTTTCTGTTCTTTCCACAGTGTACTCCGCACTGTCTGCGTAGTCCACAACCCTGCCGTTTTCAAACACCGGAACACGGAAAACTATTTTATATGAATCTGCATCGTAAAGCAGCATCTTCATCATAACTATTTCGATGAATTTTGCCATAGTCTCGCTCAGAGGGTTCTCCCTCATGGAGGGAACGGGCTTTCCGGTTCCGTCCACAGCGCAGTAAAGCACATTGACTATGGCTGTGCCGTCCTTCTTTCTTCCTTCTATGATTTTAAGATTGGGAACTATGTTCTGCCTTCTGGAAAAGATCGATTCCCTGATCATCTGGTTGAACTGATCGGCCATGTTCATGATGTCCACCATGAACTTCTTCTCTATATCGCTCTTTGTTATGTGCTCATCCTTGAGCTCGTAGCGGAATTCCACAAGCTCGGAGCGGACATAGGCCTCCCTGCGGTTATAGAGGCGCACTTTATACCAGTCCCCTTTTTTGGAGAGGACAATTATTTTGCTCCCTTTGGGAAGCCTTGAAATCACAGGGCTGTTTGTATCCGGTCTTTCCCGTGCCATGACTCCATTTCCGGCGATGTGCCCCAGCGCCTCGAGGATCCCCTCACGTTCGCCGATATGCACAGGCTCAGCGGCATAAAGCTGGACTGAGCCAAGCGTCAGAAAAAGAGTCAGGGCAAAAGCCCTAAACATTAAACCTGAAATAGATGATATCGCCGTCCTGAACAATATACTCCTTTCCTTCCAGCCTCATTTTGCCCAGTTCCTTGGCTTTTGCCATGGAGCCTGCGGCCTCAAAATCGCTGAATGAGGTAACTTCCGCGCGGATGAATCCACGTTCAATATCAGAGTGGATTTTCCCTGCCGCCTTCTGTGCGGTGGTTCCTCCGGTTACTGTCCATGCGCGGACTTCCTTCTCGCCCGCAGTGAAAAAGGTTATGAGATCAAGCAGTTTGTAGCCCTGCGCAATCATAGACTGGAGACCTGAACGGTCAAGCCCGAGGCTCACAAGAAACTCTTTGGCTTCTTCCTCGTCAAGTTCCGCTATCTCGGACTCAATGGCGCCGCATATCTTAACGACAACGGCATTTTCCTTCGCCGCTATCTCACGCACTTTTTTAACATGTTCATTATCTTCCGCCAGAACGGCTTCGTCAACATTCGCCACATACATTACGGGCTTTGATGTAATGAGAGGATATTCCCTAAGAGATTCCGTAAGCTCCTCAAAACCGTCTATGCTTCTGATCATCCTGCCTTTCTGAATTTCTGCCAGCAGAACTTCAAGCTGTTCGGCGCGTTTTTTTGTTTCCTTGTCGCCGCCTTTGGCAGCTTTCTTATTTCTGTCCAGCGCGCGCTCAATGAGCTCCATATCGCTGAGAAGAAGCTCGGTGTTGATTATCTCAATATCACGCGCAGGATCGACTCCGCCTTCCACATGCACAACGTTGGGATCGTCAAAACAGCGCACAACATGCGCCACCGCATCCACCTGACGGATATGCGTGAGGAATTTGTTGCCGAGGCCTTCGCCCTGGCTCGCGCCTTTCACAAGGCCTGCTAAATCTATAAACTCGATGGTGGTGGCCACTGTTGACTGCGGCTTTATCTTCTCCACCAGAAAATCCATTCTTTCAACATGAACCGGAACAAACCCTCTGTTGGGGTCGATTGTGCAGAAAGGATAGTTTGCGCTTT
>JBFWJG010000011.1:0-49807 GCA_050253335.1 Deferribacterales bacterium
AGTATTTTAAGCAGATTATTCGCCTCAGCCACATACATTATATGCAGTTTTCACTTCAATTTCCCGCTTCTGATAATACAATAAAATAATTTTGTTTCATTTATCAACGTTTTTAAGTATCATGGTCGGAAATATACGTCATTTAAAAAATATTAACCAAAAGCTAAAACGGTGAAAAAATGAGAAATCTTACCATCAGAAAAAAAATAATGGCAATACTCATAGTCGGCAGCGTTCTTTTCCTTGTGCTTGGTATTTACAACAACCTTACCATAAGAAAGCTGGGCAGTCTTACTTCCGAACAGGGGATGTCCTTTAATAAATCCACAGCAATCCGCGACATGGAAATGGTAAACCTGAAGCTGAACCTCACCGCTATGGATATCATAGTAGACAGGCTGGACGGATTTGTCGATGAGGAACGCAGAAAAGAGCTTGAAGACCTGCACACTTCATACATAGAAAACAAAAAAATAATCTCTGAAATGATTACCGAAGAGGAAACCCTCAAAAAATTCGAAAAAATTTACGCAGGCATAGACAAGCTCTATTCACTTATCACCGACGACCTCATTAAGGCAGTGGAAGACAGGGCGGATAATTCTGTATTCGGAGCTTTCGACAACATAATAGACGACACAAGCTCTGCCATTGACAACGAGATGCAGGAAATCCTCACAGGAATCAACAGCGAGGTTGACCGCACCTCCGCATCCGCCGCGCTCATTAGCAAAACCTCTGTTATCAGCAGTCTTGTTATCATGCTGATCATCATAGCAGTGAACACAGCCATAACACTTCTTGTTTCAGCTTCCATAATCAAGTCAGTAAAAACAATCACCGTGACGGCAAGGGATCTCGCCGAAGGTGAAGGCGACCTCACCAAGGAAATACGCGTGGATGCCTATGACGAAACGAAAGTTCTGGCAGACTACATAAACACATTCATCGCCAAAGTAAGGCAGACAGTGCACACCATACAGCAGTCTTCGGAATCTGTCTCCGCGGGAACAAGCGAGCTTGCCGCCTCCACGGAACAGCTTTCCAACACAATGAGCCAGCAGACCTCCCAGATATCCAGCATCGCCGCCTCTGTTGAGGAAATGGCAGCCACATCAAAAGAGATAGCTCAAAATGTGGGCGAGGTTCTTCAGAGATCACAGGAGGCGAACAGCCTCACTGAAAACGGAAAAATGAAGCTCGATTCCGCTGTCAGGGACATAGGCGACATCAAGCGCAGTGTCGAGGACATGGCAAACACCATCAGCGAACTCTCTGACTCGTCAGAAAAAATCGGCGCCATACTCGATGTTATTAACGATATAGCGGATCAGACAAACCTTCTCGCCCTCAACGCGGCAATAGAAGCGGCAAGAGCCGGAGAAGCAGGCAGAGGCTTCGCCGTTGTCGCTGACGAAGTGAGAAAGCTCGCAGAGCGCACCCAGAACGCCACTGGCGAAGTGGGAGGAATCATATCCACCCTCAGAAAAGAAACCGAAAATGCTTCAGGCAGCATGAAAAAAGCAGTCGGAGCTGTGGGAAAAGGGGTGACGACGATATCCGAAACCGGAGAAATTTTCGAGCAGATAATGGTTTCCGTGAAGGATATCTCCCTGAACAACAGCGCCATAAGCAGTGCGGTTAACGAAGAGAGCGACGCAGTGGATTCCGTGAACGACAACGTGCAGATGATATCCTCCGGACTGGAGCAGAGCAGCATAGCCCTCTCCGAGATATCGCACACAATCAGCGATCTCCAGAAACAGTCGGAAGATCAATATAGAGTTGTAAACCGCTTCAAAGTAGTGTAGATAATTATCCGCGCTTTTGCGGAAAAAAGTGAAGTTTTCACATTTTCTGCCGAAACATTAAACGGATGAATATCCAAACTAAGCTCACAGGTGCGGGAAAGGTGCTCAGAGTTCCTTATTATTTAGCTACGGCTGTTTTTACAGTTTTCTTAACAATATCATGCGGAAGCGCAGGCACAGCATCCGGCCCGCACACAACAGAGGCCGGCACAACCCCCGTATCGGCAAGCACCGCGGACACGTTTCACGGAACATACAGGCTTGCAGAAATATACTCCAGTGACCTCAGCATTGTTAAGGCCCAGGGGACGCAGTATGTGGATTCTGAAAAAAACAGGGTAAGAATAGAGCTTGAAATATCGACCCTGCTTGATACTTATAAAATTGAGAGAGAATACCCCATAGAATTCGGTAAATCCTCCTTCAGTCTCGCATCAGCAGCAGCGGAGGAATACGGTTCCGAAAACCAGACCGGCGGAAAAACCTATTTCATCGACAGCCACTATCTGGCAGAAATATCCGACTTTCAGGCCTTTCTGAACATCGAATGGCAGAAAGTTTCAGACCGAATTAACGGAAAAATCTGATATATCCGCAACGATGCCGCAACCTGAGAGGGAAGCGGCATTTTTTTCTTTCATCTTCATGCTTTAAGTAATATCATACTCACCGGAAAGGTGAAAAAATGATCAGAATATCTGCGGTATTTCTAATCGTGCTTATGGCTGCCGCCTGCGCCCAGATGGTAAACTACTATGCCTCGAATGTGAGCATAAGAATAGACAAGGCAGACATACGCAACAAAGCCAGCTTCGACAAGGTTGATCTGGATGTGGATCTCTCAATCAAAAACGACAACCTCTTCCCTGTGTACATAACCGGATTCACCTATAACGTGCTGATAGGCAAATCCATAGTCGCATCAGGCAAAAACCCCGACAACGAAAGCTTCATGGTAAAGGAAAAAAACACAGGAAAACTGTCTTTCAGCATGTCAATACGCCCGAAAAGAGCCGGACAGGAATTTATAAAAGCTTATCTGGATGAGGATGCGGAAATGAAAATTTACGGTAAAGTTTACGCAACTTCAGATCTCGGGAACTTTACTTTCAACTATTCCCGCACCCATAAACTGAAGAAATAATCAGGCTATAGCATCGAAAAAGTTGCCTTTTTCTCCGCCTGAATTTTTAGGCAGTTCTGCCGACTCTATAAGTTTGAGAACCGCAGCGCCCTGACTTTCCTGAACATCCAGAGCCTTTCTGGCAACTGTTACGGAAGCCTGCATGGCGTATTCAGTCTGTTTCATCTGTGAAAATCCGGAAGCAAGTGAAGCAAGATCCATAATTCTCTCCTTATTCAACATATATCGGCATAAGACATGATTTCTTGAGAGAAAATCCCCTTTTTGATCAAATAATTAAAAAAGGAGCCCGACAAAGGGCTCCCGGGAGCGGCAAACAGCCTATTCTATGCCGAAACGCTTCAGGTCATTTTCAACATTATGCGAACCCGCCGCGTCATCCGCTTCTTTAAAATATCCACTATAATAAGCATATATTCAGTTCAGGCAAAAAAAAAGCGGGGAGCCTTCCGACTCCCCGCCTTTATTCTTCAGGTGATTACGTTTATTTTCAGTTTGCGGTTATGGGACCGAAAACAGAGCCGTCTCTTCTTACATGGAAGTAGAAGGTGTTTCCGTTGGCGTCTTTCACAGTTGCCTGGAAAGCCTCGCCTCTGGGCATTACAAATTTGTCAAACTTCTCTATTTTGAAGCCTTTGAAGTTTTCCGCCACATATTTTTCGACAGCCGCTTTTGCAGCTTCTTCTGTAACGGGCTGATACTCACCAGCAGGACCTCCGCAGGGGCCTCCGCCGCAGGGTGACTGATAGCCGGCTCCGCCGCAGGGACCGAAACCGCCTCTGCCTCCCTTAGCTCCGGGGCCGTATGCGAAGGCCATTCCGGCAGCCATAACAACCGCAAGTGTTAACAATGCCGCTTTTTTCATATCTTTCCTCCTTGATATTAAAAACTCTCCCCATACAGAAGCCAGATGCGTGCCAAAGCAGACAAAACAGCTTAACATACTCATAAATAAGCTAATTAGACCAATATCAGCACTCCTGCACTGTGCAGTTTCTGCACACCTGTGTGCAGGTATTTCATAGTCAGTCGTTAGGATTTCAGGATAATTCCGGTGCTGAAATAGATTTAAAAACAATTCTCTATCTGTTAGAATTAATCCAGAAGCTATTTATCACACAAAAAAGGATTAACCGATGAAACTAAGAAAAATTCTTTTACCGGCAGTATTTTTAATGGTCTCATTCATTATTTCCGCCTGCGGGGGCGCAGATGCAACAGCAGGAAACGGCAGTTCCGAAGCCAGCGTATCCCTTCGCAGTCTGTCCGCTCCGTTTACAAATGAAACAGGCGAGGTAAGCTTCGGCTACAAGATCAGCGGGCTCTACCTTGATGTTTACACCCACGGTGCGCACAGCCCCAACGTCAGGCTGAATATCCTGAACCAGATAAGAAACGGCGACAGCGAAGTCATAATAGACGGTCTTGAAGCCGGCAGGGAATACACATTTTCCGTGGCGGCCTACGGTGTGAAAAATCTCATGCTCTGCAGCGGCTCCGACACTGCGGTAATAGCTGAAAATACAGATACCGAAATTAACCTGACATGCAGATTCGACAATGAAACCACTCTTCAGGCGGCGGTTTACGAAATCGCAGACTTTTTTGTGAGCGACAATGATAAAACCGCGGCCGAGATCGAGGCTTTTATAGCCGACAATGACACGTTCGGAATTGAGAACGGCCTTGACAGAGAAGAGTTTATACAGGACGTTCTGGATGATGACGAAGAACTGATCCCTGCGCCGGTTGAGGATGTTGAGATTGTCTCCGTCCAGCCTGCGGCAAACGGCAAAATGCTTACAATAAAAATCAAATATGAGGACGGAAGCTACGAACTCCACACTCTGCGCGCCGTCAAGCAGAACGGAATATGGAAATACGCCGGCAACAACATGCTCTACGAACTTGAGATAGCCCCCCGAACCGTTAAGGCATATTACCCTGACAACCACACGGAGACCTATTCAGGGCTCCACGCCGATGTGTATGACATGGCAGGGGGAATCGATTACATAACCGTGACAGGCCCGCTTCTCCCCGCCGCGGGGACAAAGATGATCCGCAACACATACGGCGGTGACGCTTTCATTTTTCAGGCGGCAGACAACGGCACAGCAGGCGGCGGACTGCGCCTTTTTGACAAATCTGTGTACCCCTTTGAAAATGACAACATAACAGCCGTTGCAGACAACTCCACATATACATTCAAGGCGTACAACGCAAACAACATGCTCCTTGAAACACGCACCCTCACCCTGCCTGTCCGCCCGTTCACTCCCGCTGAAGCGACAGACGGTTATTTCCTCAGGCCGACAACGGAAATAAGCAGTGTTGTGACGGATTACAAAACAGCGGATTTCAGCGCGGTAATGGCAAAGCCGTCCGCGATGCATCCTGTTTTCATGCGGGCAACATTTGAAGCCAGCGACGGCTATATGCTGCATGATTTCTTTGAGAAAGCACTGCCTGTCAATACCGCTCAGCATAATCTCACTTTCGCGACATCAGGCATGACCTTCACCCCGCTTCACGGAAGCTTCAGCTCAAAAGCTGTTTTTGCTAACGGACGGGAGACGCTTTACGTCAAAGAAATGAGCCACTAAAATCCTCAAGGCGGGGAGCATTCCCCGCCTTTTTTGCACCCTCCTCTCAATAAGTCTTTCAAAATTTTTAAGAAGAGTATAAAATTCTTTATCTTTCACTAACATACAGGAGAACAGCTTGAGCAGAAGACCTGTCACTGTTTTTTTCAAACTCGGCGCCCTCGGGGATACAATAATGACCACACCGGCGCTGAGAGCATACCGCAAATCCTTTCCCCATGAAGAAATCATCTATATCATAGGCAAAACCTGCGAGGCGGCTCTCCTTGGCAATCCCAATATTGACAGGCTCATAACCTTTGAAGACGATGCCTTTTACACAGGCGGACTGTTCGGACGGATGAAAACCGTTTTCAAGGTCACAAACCTGATAAAGTCATTCATGGCAGAGAAAATATTCATCATGCAGCGGGAAGGCGCATGGGATCAGGCGGCAAAAAAAGCGAACGTGCCGGAGCGTTTCGGATTCGGCGACAGCAAATACCTCACAAAAAAGCTCATAAACTGTGAGGACTTCCACGATGTCGATTCATATATCGAGCTCTGCAAGCTGGCAGAAGGGTTCAGACCGGACGGGCACGCCATGAATGTCTACCACAGCGATGCGGAACCGGAAAGAATCAGAAATCTCTCAGGTAGGCTTTTTGACAAAAAAGTTATCGCAGTAGCCCCCGGCGGGCGCTCCGGAATGAAAACCGAAGACGACCTCAGGCGCTGGCGCGGGTATCTTGAACTGATTAAACAGATAGTCACGGAAACCGACTGCAATGTACTCGTGATAGGCTCAAGGAGCGACAAGCTGCTGCTGGACACAAGCGGTTTTGACGAATCACGGGTGAAAAACCTCTGCGGAAAAATCCCCGTTGCGGGTTCTTACGCCGCCCTGAAACGCTGTGCGCTGCTCATTGCCAACGACGGCGGAGCGATGATTCTCGGTGCGGCGGCGGGAATCCCCGTTGTTGCGATATTCGGTCCCACAAGCCCGCTGAACAGATACCCGATCACAAACCACCTCAGCCGCTATATCTGGCTTGAGAAAAAATGCTCCCCCTGCATAAAAGACGGCAGCTTCCCGAAAAAAACCGACCACTCCTGCATGAAGGACATAACCCCTGATATGGTCTTTTCGGAAGTGAAGGACATCCTCAGCCAGCTCGAAAAGAAATAATCATATTGAACAATCCTCCCGCCGGATGTTAAAATCCGCTTATGATTCATGCATTCAGAACCCCTTCGGGAAAGCCCGTTATTCCCGTTATCTCGGAATATCTTAACGATGCCGGACTCCTCAGCGGCAAGGTCTGCTGCGTTCTGCCCACAGGGAGGAACAAACGCTCGCTGGCACTCAGGCTCAGCAAATCGGAGAAATCACCCGTCATACTGAGCATTCCTGAATTCAACGGCTATCTTTTCCGCACCGAAAAACCTGTTGTTCCGCAGGAGCTCAGGCATTTCTACATGAAACAGGCGGCGGAACGCCTCAGCACGGATGAAAAACTAGCGCTGTTCAAACGCACTGACCCTGATTTCATGGAAAACTTCATCACGTTCGCCGAAACAGGGAGTGCTTTTTTCCGCTTTTTCAGGGAGATCAAGGGCGAGCTCATAACGGCGCAGGAGCTCGCGAAGCACTCCCTCTACACCGACTACGAACGCCAGACACACATACTGTACGCCCTCTGGAAGTCATATACCGGAATTCTGGATGAAAACGGACTGTGCGATTCCTCGGAAATTTTCGACAACCCACGGTTCAATAAGTTTTTTACGGACAGATTCACCGACTATGTGTTCCTTATCACAGGATTCCTGACAAGGCATGAGATGCGGACGCTCAGAATGCTCTCAGAAACCGGATCCGTACACCTGTTTTTTCACTTTTTGGGCGAAAAAACAGTTAACCACAAAGAGATTGAAGAAACACTGAACATAACCTTGCCTGATGATGAACAAGCCCTGCCGCAGGTAAGCATCGAAGCGGCGGAAACCGGATCACGGCTGGAGGAATATGAGCTCATAGTCGAGAAAATATATGAAACCGCGGCGAAAGGGATCGACTTTAAGCACATGGCAGTGATCCTTCCCGATGAAAATATGAAGGCTTACTTCATAGAGCATGATATTTACAACCTTTTCAACATTACGGCAGGAACAGACGGAACCTATTCTGAAATATACCATACTGCGGACATAATCAGACAGGCGGCGGAAGAGAACATGCTCTCCGGCGGCCTCATACGCATAGAAACAATGGAAAAACTAGCCGCTCAGCCTTTTCTGAAAAAGATAAACGGCTTCTCGTTCCTCGCTGAAAGGCTGAAAGATCTGACAGCCATGAAGCGCCTTGCGGTTACCCTTGAGGAAACGGCGGGATTCCCTTCCGTGCGCAAAGTGCTTGCGCCCTTCTTCAACGAAACCCGCACGACTCTGCCCGATGCGGCTAAGAAGCTGATGGATCTCGCGGAAGTTTTCCTTGAAAACTGCGGTGACGAAAGAGAGAAACAGCACGGAACTCTGGTTATCAAAGAACTGAAAAGACTCAGAGCCGTTTATGCACCTGTGACAGATGTTTTCCCCATGCACACCGCCATCACCCAGCTTATGGGCGGGCTGGCGCGCATAGGTTTTCACCGCCCGGGGGGCGATGTAACGGTTATGGGGCTGCTGGAAACAAGAAACATGCATTTCGATGCGGTTTTTATTCCCAATATGAATGCCGATGTTTTTCCGCCTTCCAGCGACAAGGATCTTTTTCTGAACACCGAAATCCGCAGAAACCTCCGCCTGCCCACTTTTCAGGACAGGGAGCACCTCATCAAAAACTATATGAGCCAGATAATAGCCAAAAGCAGATTCACTTTTATATCATGCATTTCCCGCGATAAGGGCGCATCATACAGGAGCCCGTTCCTTGAAGAGCTCATAATAAAAAGACGGCTGATTATCCGCCCATACTCCTCGTCAGGCTTCCGCATATTCAGCACATCGGAAAAAGGCCTGAAGCTCCATGAAGTAAGCTCTTTCAAACCTGATTCGGGCATAGGGCTCAAGCTGAAAAGACGCGGCATATCAGCCACAATGCTCAATGACTATATCGCCTGTCCGTACAGGTTTTACGCAAAATATATAATCGGCCTCAAACCCGCAGAAAGGCCGGAGGACTCCATTCCGCCGTATGAATACGGCAAGGCTCTGCACAGCGTTCTGGAAAACATTTACTCAGCAGGTCTGCCTGAAAATGCGGAAGAGCTCCACAGCCGCATATACAAAGGTTTTCTGGAAGCAATGGGCAGATTTGACGCATACAAAGTAAATCCCCTTGAGAAAGAACAGGTTCAGGATTTGGCTGAAAGGCTTTACTACTTTGCCGTGAATGAAATAAACCGTTTTGCGGAAGGCTGGCGCCCTAAGACGGAAGAGGACGACTTAGAGGCGGAGATAAACGGAATGCGCCTGAAAGGCAGGCTGGACAGAACAGACGAAAACAGCGGCAGAACTGCTGTGATCGACTATAAACTCAAAACTGTCAAAGACTTCAAAGATTTTAAGCCTGAGAAAATAAAAGATGTGCAGATGCCGCTCTACGCTCTGCTTTTCATGCACAAACACGGGCACCTGCCTGATGAAATCCTTTGGTATGACATAAAAAAAGAGTTCAGAACCGTCAGAGCATTCGACGTAAGCTGCATGGATGAGTTCAGGGAGTTTCTGGACGGCCTGCTGAACCGGATAGCCGACCCTGAGCAGTCTTACCCCAGAACAGACAAACAGGCGGACTGCAAATACTGCGATTACTCCGATCTGTGCGGGAGAAGCTGATGCAGAATCTTGATAATAAACGCAATATTGCTCTTGTAGCATCAGCCGGAACAGGGAAAACCTTTAACCTCTCCCTGCGGTACATAAACCTGCTTCTCGGCGGTGCGCAGATGGAGCAGATTCTCTGCCTCACCTTCACAGTGAAGGCCACCGCGGAAATGCAGGAAAGGATAATTCAGGTGCTGAACGCCCTAGCGGACGGCAACAGAGCCGACTTCAAAGGGGAAAGAGAGATTCTCCGCCAGCATAATAACCTTACGGATGAAGAACTTGAGGAAAAGGCAAAACCAGTGCGGGACTATGTGCTGAAAAACTTTTCCCAGATGCGCATACGCACCATCGACTCATTCATAAACCGCATAATATCCCAGTTTCCGTTCGAGGCGAATGTCCGGCCCGGTTTTTCAATAATTCAGGATAAGGAGAAGGAAGAGCTTGAAGCGGAAGCGTTTTCCAGAACATTCCAGCTCTTTGCCGCGGAAACAGGGGATATGCTGAAAAATGCCGGCCGCGCATTGGAACAGACACCTAAAGCACTGATGGACGAGGTAAAAAAACAGCAGTCAAACTTTGAGAATCAGCTTATCGGCCTCCCTCAGCTAGCCGAAAAATACAGAACATCGCAGGAAAGCTTCACCGCCCTTGTTGACGGCGCAAACTTCTATAAACAGCAGGCAGTTGCCGCATCCCGCTCTTTCGGAACCGAACTGCTCGCCTCAAAGCTCAACGGAAAACAAAAGCCTCAGGCTGAGGGTTTGGCGGAAACCGCAAATCTCAAAAAAATAACCGAAACTGCTCTTTACACCGCGTGCGACCCCGCAAGCGGTAATTTCAAATCCTTTGAATATAATGAAAGGCAGGTTAAAGCATATTATCAGGTCATTGAGAATACAGGCAAATATCTTGAAGCGAAAGGCGAGCTGATGATCCGCCTTTCCGTAAAGTTTTACACCTTATTTTTTGCCGAGGTTGAGCGGCTGAAAAAATCCCGCAACGTACTCACGTTTGCGGACATAACCATGAAAGCGTATAAAATGCTGGTGGAAAACAGCATTGCCGAAGACACGGAATATCTTTATTTCCGTCTGGACGGGCGCATACTCCACATCCTTATAGATGAGTTTCAGGATACGAGCCTTGCCCAGTGGAAGATTCTGGAACCCCTTGTACAGCAGGCGCTTGCGGGTGTCGGTCAGCAGGATGCGGTTAAGTCTTTTTTCTATGTGGGCGACCCTAAGCAGACGCTGTACAGGTTCAGAGGGGGCGAAAGCCGTCTTTTTGACACAGTTACAGAGAACTACAGCGGCTTCATAACAGAACGCCAGCTTGATGTAAACTACCGGAGCGCAAAGGCGGTCATGGAGTTTGCCAATCTGCTTTTCGGCAGGCTGAAAGATGAAACCTTCCGCTATACAGAGCAGAAAGGCAGCAGCCATGACGAGGGTTACGTCTGTGTGGAAATAATCGAAAAGGACAGCAATGAGAAATATATCCTCGGGTGCGTGAACGACCTTATGGAGCGCGGTTTCAGAGCGTCAGAAATCGCTGTGCTCACAGAAACCAACCTCAAGGCGGACACATGCACCGAATATCTGAACGAAAACGGCATTCCCGCGCGGAGTGAAACAAGGCAGAAACTCACGGACAGCGCACCGTTTAAAATAATCATGAACATTTTCAGCCATATATTCTACGGTGACAGCCTCAGCGCATTTTCCTTCCGCATGACGGAACCTGCGGTGAACTCCGCTGAGGAGGCGGCTCAGGAAGGCTTCTGTGAAAAAATCAGTGAAGAGCTGAAAGAGTTCGCAGAAAGAATAAACGGACAGAACGGACGCTCAGCCTTCGCAGCGGCTGTGAATGAGTTTTACCTCGCCGAAAGGTTCGAGGGGGACGCAAACTTCAAAAAGCTTTGCGACATAGCGGCTTATATCCCTGTGACAGCCAACCTTCCCGCCTTTTTTGAGGAGTTCAGACGCAGGGCGGAATCCGAAAACGCCCTCTCCGCAGGGAAGTCCGACGCTGTGACGGTTATGACTGTCCATAAATCAAAGGGCCTTGAGTTTGAGGCGGTTATCATTGCCGACCTTGAAATCAGCGTAAAACCCAACGCCAATAACTCTCGGATGATATTTTACTCTGAAAGCGGCTCCATGCTGGCAGACAGCATCATATTCAACCACGGCGAAAAGCTGAACGGTTTTGTCAGCGGCAGCTTCCGCGAGGCTTACGAAGCGGAGGAAAAGGCCGCCTACCATGACAGGCTGAACCTGCTTTACGTTGCTGTCACAAGGGCAAAGCGCGAGCTTTACATCCCCGTGAAGGAGAAGCCCTCGGAGAACTCTCTGGAAAAGCTTCTGGCGGACAATACGGAACTTCCTCTGGCGATAGGCACAAAATACAGAAAAACATTCTCCCCGCAGGCGGAAGAAAAAAAGCGCAGAGCGGAAAAGTTTGCACCCCGCCCCGCTCCCGAATACCCCATCACGGAGGAAAGCACGGACTTTCAGGGGGAAATATTCGGAACTGCCCTGCACGAGGCTATCTTTCTCGGTGTGCATTTCAGCGAACAGGAAGCGGAAGAAACAGCCCGCTTCACGGTCGTCAAGCATTCGCCGTACCTCGGCAGTGATGATGAACAAAGGATAAAAAACGCCCTGTTGACGCTGTATTTGGATCCGTTTTTTAAGGAAATAACACTGAATGCCGAAATTTTCCGCGAAAGAAGCTTCTCGGATGAAGAAGGCATAAAAACAGTGGACTTTTACTCTGTCAAAGACGAAACGGTCTATTGTCTGGATTTCAAAACAGGCGGCATAACATCAAAAATGATGGCCGAATACACTGAGCAGATAAACGGATACGCCCATATTCTCTCAAAGCTTTACAGAAAGCCCGTGAAAAAGTATCTGGTAAACTTCGTTTCCGGCAGGCTGGAGTGGGTAGGGATTGATTAAATTAGGAAGGGGGCGCATCGCTGCACCCCCAGGACAGTATTTACGTGATTTTGCAATCACGCTTTCGACGCCGTAGTTAGTGTTTCCCCGCTGCCGCAATTTTATATATGCGCCCTCACGAAGAGAGGCGGAGCGGGCGGAACCGTCTTAAAGGTTCCTGAAACGGAGCAGAAGCTCGCGGATCCTTCTGGAGTAGTCCCCGCCTATTCCGTTTTCGGCCAGTCTTTTCATGCGTTCTATCTGGTAATCCACATATTCCGCAAAGCTCAGTCCGCCTTCGGCGAAGTCCTGCTCCTGCATATCTGAAAAAGGGAATGCGCTTCTGCGCTGCTCTGCCGCTGTTTTCGGCAGTTCTATCAGAACAAGATGCAGATAATTAAGCTCTTTCATGTTGATTTCATCATGAGCAACAAGCTCAATGAGCTTAGTTATCACTTCTGCGGGAAAATCTTCAGGGTATCGGTATACCCTGTCGCAGAATCTTATTTCCGACACAGGAATAAGTTTTGCCTTGCGCCTCTCAGTAAAGGGTATTGCTGTAATCTGCCCGGCGGTTTGCATCTCTTATCCTGCCTTTTTCCATCTTTCCAGATATTTAAGCAGGAAACGTGCCAGAAAAAATCAGGAAAAAATTGCCGAGTTTCAGGATTTGCGCTGCTGAAGAACAAAGCCGCACTGATAAACTGTTAACAAAATAAAAGACTCCTCCGGATGAATCCGAAGGAGCCTTCAATTCCGCGGCTTTCTCACAAAGCCGTCATAATAACTATACCGCAAAAAAGCGGTTCAGATGGAACTATGTTAAATTAATCTTTTAGCTTTATTCAAAACTGTTTCAAGGTCCTCTGCCAGCCTGTTCACCACTGCACAGCCGTTCGGCTCCTGAGAAGCGATCTCCCGACATTTTTCAAGAACCCTCTCAAGCCTGTCAATGGGTGCGGTGCTGTTGGCTTCATCATTCATAAAGTCATTTTCTGACTGGTGCATGACACATCTCCGCTGACTTTCCAATCGGCATCAGGCCGGATAACTTAAACAGTCTTCCGAACAGGTGTTCAGTTCTTAGCACGCTTAGGGTAAAATCCCGGTAAAGATCATTTACTCAAAACAAAAAGGCACTTTTTTTCCTACAGGTCCATTTTTTCCATGACGCTTTCCACTTTGCGGTTCATTCCCGTCTCCCTGTCTCTGCGGTAGTCCATCTTTATGGAAACTGAAATACGGCGGCAGTCGCTCAGCTCCTCCACTGCGGAGTTGATAACGCCGAGAACCGCAGCGGGATTTTCCCCTTCGATTATTGTTCCCATAGGCGTAAGCCGCCAGTCAAGCCCGCTGTTTTTGATCACCCGCACAGCTCTGGCAACATACTCGGAAACTCCCTCCCCCTCGCCTAGCGGGGTTATGGATACAAATGCCATAGCGCTCATACACGCCTCCTTTATTTTTCAGACTTTTGCTGATAGTATAAACTTAATTTAAAGCGATGAGGAAATAAATGGCTGAAAAAAAGCGGATCAACGTAAACTTCTTCAATATAGAATCTCAGGAGGACGGGGTTTTCATGACCCTTTCCGAAAAACTCTCCACACTGTTTGAAAGCGGGATGGACTACGGCTTTTTTGAGACAAAAAGCAGAGAGGTGATGTTCAAGCTGTTCGAATCATTCGAGGTGAACAGCTACCCCGCCTATCTTTTCGGACTTATCAAGGAAAAATCAAGCTGGCCTGTCTGGTATGACAGAAACGGGGAACTAAGCGAAGTGCCCCTTAATTCAGGCACTCTGGGAGATATAACCTACGGACTCGCCCTCCCGCAGGACAGGCTTGTGCTCACAGCCTCCGGCACGGCAGGCAAGGGAGCGTTCACAGAGTTTCTGCGCTGGCTTGCGGATGATAACACTGTTGTTCTTGATCCGGTTTTCATCGGGGACGCTTATAACAAAATCCAGAACTGGGAAGTTTTCAGAAAATTTGAACTCAGTGTGGAAGCACCCACCGCGGACTTTGTGGACACAATGCTCTCCAGCGAGTCAGGGCGAGAGCTCGGCTCAATAATGGGCACGCTTGAAGGCCTGAAGATGGACATAACCGTGAGCATGGGCAACACCAAGGGGAGCATGTCCGCACCTCAGTTGAAGGCGCTCCTCGGCGGCATAATCTCCGACAACTATGCCAGAAAGCTCACAATAACCGGAAAAGGATTCGAGGACGAGGCCAGCGAAAGCATAGATGTAATGAGCGCCAAGCTGAAATACTCGGCGGATGTGGCGGTGAGCAAAACCTACCTCAGTCCGGACGAGGCGCGCACAGCGTTTCTGGAAGGCTACTACAACAACCAGCAGTATCTGGTAAAGGACTAGCGCACTATTCCGGGCTTCTCTGCTTTTATATGATGCAGAACGGCATTGAAGCCCTTCGCGGCGGTTCTGAAATTGGCATCCTGAACATTTCCGTCACTTACTTCTCTGCCGTAGACCGAGCCTTCGAATGAGTTTTTCATAAGCTTTGCCAGAAAAGCCGTGCAGGCAGCCCTGTCGGGATTTCTGTCCGAGTCCATGCATTTTTTCAGGACATCAGGCAGTTCCTCCTGACTGCGGCATCTGTGAACAAGGGGCAGTTCGGCAAAAAACACATCGGAGAAAACAACGGACGGCGTGCCCAGAAGCGCCGCCTGATAAGCCGCAGTGCCGGAAACCGTGACCACTGCGAATGCTCCTGCCGTCAGTTCCCAGTTATCCGATTCGGGGTGCACAAGCACGGCGTTCGGCAGATCGTTCACTGCGTTGTAAAACTCACGCACTCTGTCCCCCACTGCCTGCGGGTGCTCCTTCACAACCACCACGGCATCAGCCGGAAGAGAACGGGCAATATTCTGAATTATGTGAAACTGATCAGAGTTATAAGCCCCCAGAACATCGATGCTCGCCTCCGGCTGCATATGCAGGTTATAAACGCAGTATTTCTGCCCTTTCAGAAAAGAAATATCCCTACTCAGCCTCAGCCTTTTCAGCCTCTTGGCATTGTTCCGGCGGAAAATCCGCTGATCAAAAAGATAATCCAGATCAGGGCGGGTCATATCCTTGTCCCGATGAAACATCATGTATGTCAGGTGTTTTTTAAGCTTGCGGAAGTTTTCACCGCTGAACAATGAAAAATCACGCTTTATGTGAGCGTAATCAGGCACCGGACGGTGGTTTACGAACCTGTCATAAAACTCTTCCGCCGCTTCAAGGTCAGAGTCAAAAAAAGGCTTGTCCAGATAAAGCTTATCCTGAAAGAACCCTTTGAAAAAGGTGAATCTTCCGTTTGGTATTCTCGTTGTGGCCGGCGCAAGGTAAGGGATGCCGCACCTCTCCGCCGCTGCGGAGGCAACAAGCTCCGCTGTCCATGTGGATTCGCCGAAAATTACATCTATCTTATTATCTGTGATGAATTTTTTGGTCATGGAGAAGACTGATGCAATATAAGGATAGGTTTTCTCCCTCGGTTTACGGCTGAGGATCCGGTCAGACATGATAATCGCGGAAGCCTTGTACGGGGAATAAGCCTCCATCTCAAGAACTGCCGAAATATCAGCATCCCCGCTGGATGATGCGGGCGAGAGATCCAGAATACGGCTTTTCTCCACTCCCTTTGATTCCAGAAAGCTTATCCAATCGGGGTCTCCGGTGGAGATCCAGTAGCATTCCGCATCAAGGTGGACTGATATTCCGTAAAAAGTTTCGGTTCTGAGATGGCTGATCACAAATGCCGCTTTCAAGTGCCGCTCCTGCGGACATCACGAAGGAGTCCGCTCTTTATTATATATAGGATAAGAAAAAGGGTGTAGGCCGCCTCTGATGAAACAAGGGCAAAAGCCGCGCCTTTCTCTAAAAACGCCGGAATCAGGATAAACGAAAGCAGAAGCCCGAGAAGCTTCGCCGCCAGAGTGAGGTTGAGAAACGCCCTCCCTCTGTCAAAGCACACCAGAGTCTGCACACCCATTATATTGTTAACCGAGAAAAAGAAAAGATAAACGGCGAGCATCTGCAGAACAGGCACGCTTGCCATGAACTCCTCACCCAAAACAAGCCTCACGCCGAAATCTGAAAGGAGAAAAATTGCGGCGGAAAGAACGGCGGCAAAAACAGCCACAGCGGCTCCGGCTTTTTTGATAAAGCCGAACCACTCTTCCTTTGAGCGGGCGGCTGTCTTTCTGGAATGGGGAAAAATAGCCTGAAAAACAGGGGAAAGCATTGCGCGAACGGCATCCATAAGCTTTTCGGCAGAGCCGTAAAAACCAACGGCCGCATCACCCGCTATGAAGCCGAGGATGACAGTATTTGTTATCTTGGCGAAATTGTCTGTGATTGATTTGGCGAAGTAAGTGAAGCCTTCCCTGATCCCTTCTGTAATCCCTGTGAACGCCGGAGCTTTAAAACTCAGCCCGAAACCGGAGTAAACCGTCCATATGCCGTAGAATCCGGCGAGTGTATAGGCGATGAAGTTTGCAAGGGGCACAAGAGCATAGTCCGCCTCTGTCTTCACCATGAGCAGAACCAGAACCAGATAGCCTGTTTTCACTGCGACAAGGCAGAAGGCTATGAACTTCATCCGCTCCATGCCCCTGTAAAACCAAGAAGGGATAAGGATCTGCCCGCCTATCATGCCGAAAGTCAGCAGAACAAGCCGCCATTCCTCCCTGAATTTGCCCACGGAAGCGATGAGAATCAGGATAATGACAAAACCGGCAAAACCCAGAAGAAGCTTGGCCGCCATGACATTGTGAAATATTTCGGAAAGACGCTTTTTGTCATGCTGATTTTCGGCAATCCGCATGGTTCCCCACATGTCAAAACCGTAATCAACAAGGAATATAAAATAGGTTATTACAGACTGGGCTAATATCACAAGTCCGTATTTGGAAGGCCCCAGAACCCGCACAAGATAGGGAACCGCAGCCAGCGATATGGCGTATGTTATGAGCTGAAGGATAAACAGTGATGATGCGTTGGAAAATATACGCCTAGCGTCCGATTTCATGGAAATGAGATTATATCAGAAACATACGCCAGTCAATCCGTCTTACTTAATAACAGTAATCCGTGCATCCTGCCGGATTACTGTACACGCTCGCGCCGAACTTCGTTCGTCTTCACTGCGTTCAGAATGACTGAAACAAGCCCCCATTTGGATAATCAAATCAGTTAAGGATGCCCCTTGAAATACTTCAGCCCGACAGAGAGATACTTCGACATGTGATTAAGCGCCTTGCGGAGTTTCTCCTGATTATACATGGACAGGCTCTCGGGATTCACAAACTTGCTGATCTTCTCCCCCGAGTGCGCCTGCCTGATCTGCTCATTCAGGGTTATATCCACCAGAATCTCATATGCGTCCTGAGTCTGCGAGACAAGCTCGTCAGAGAGAATCTTCTTGCGGCGCAGGTGCTTCAGCCGCTCTATAGTGTTAAGGTCATTCAAGCCGCACTTGAGAGTGAATGCACGGGTAACATCCACAATGAACGCCAGAGCGGCTATCTTCATGTTCATTTTCCCCGCATGTTCCCCTTCCTTCTCTGTGATGAATTTACCGAAAAGGTTTATGGGCCTGCGCTGGTTGGAGTCGTTTTCCAGCATGTATATTAGAAAAATAGGCTTCTGGGATATTTTCATATTAATATATTCCCTCAGCTCCCACACAAGCTTTTCATCGCCTACAAGTCCGTCATAGTCAAAAACTATATTGCTCCAGAGAATGCTTTTGCCGGCAGAGCCGTCCACCCAGTCACGCACTTTGTTTTTCCATTCGGAAAGGCGCATGGACATGTCCGGATTAGTAACCATGACATTCCCCGGGCATTTTTTATAGCCCACAAACTCCAGATTATCCGTAAACATCTGCCCGAACCGGAGAAACACCGCTATATCCTCATCAGAAACATCATCCGCGAAGATAAAGCCGTTGTCCTGATCCGGATCAAGCATCATTTCTTTCCTTCCGCCGCTGCCCATTATGATGAGCGTATGCTTAACTTTAGTCACATCAAAGCCGGTTTCCGCCTTAAACTTCTCCGCAGTTATCTTGTAGACTTTTTTCTGTATATTAAGATGCAGAGCGGAAAGAACGGGAAGAACATCATAAGTGAGTCTGGAACTGCCCACCAGACCCTCCGCTATTTTATACAGCCCCGCATGGGAAGCCCTCAGCTCATCAAGGCCGGAAACGCCTTCTATATATGAGGTGTACACTGCCGTGTTTCTGAAAAGAGTACGCATTATGTCGTTATTGGAGATTATGCCCACCGGCTTGTTTTTCATTGATATAAGGGCGTATTCCTGCGCCTTTGACTGCATCTCCCCCAGAGCTTCCGCCAGAGGAAACTCAGCCGGAAGCACCAGAGGCTCCTTTTCCATAAAGTTTTTAACAAACGGAGCCTGAAGACTGCTCTCTATATTCGCTATAAACCTGTGCACCATGTGCTTGCTGGTAATAAGCCCCGCAAGG
The DNA here is from genome assembly GCA_050253335.1 of Deferribacterales bacterium. Lineage (GTDB taxonomy): Bacteria > Chrysiogenota > Deferribacteres > Deferribacterales > Geovibrionaceae > Geovibrio. Next base: position 18,823 of record JBFWJG010000011.1, read on the forward strand.
GAGTTCCCCTCGTCCAGAACAGCCAGAGCGCCTATATTGTGCTCGGACATTATCTTCCCCGCGTCCGTCACAGTATCTGTGGTTTTCACCGTTATCACGGGGCTGGTCATGTAGCTGCCCACGGGTTTGTATGTGCTGGATTCGATGTTGCCCGTATCTTTTCCGGTAATGGCGTTGATGCGTCTTGTGACCAGGCCGTAAAAGCGCTCCCTGAACTCTTCAGAGACCTCCATCAGCTTATATATGCTCAGTTCGGGAATGAAAATCAGGTCACTGTCTTTGGAGGCCATGGCGCTGACATGGTAAACAGACTTGCCGACAAAGTTGGACAGACCGGCAAAATCACCGGAATCCGCCACTGCCTTGAGGCCGGAATCGTTATACAGCTCGACCTCGCCGGAGTAAACCAGATAAACACCCTTATGGTAGGACTCACCCTTTTTGAAAAGAGCTTCCCCCTGCGCCACAGAAACAGCCTCCCCTTTTTCAAGAAGGATTCTGAGACGGGAATACTCTATACCCTTAAAAACATAAAACCTTGTGAGTTTGTCCAGAATATCGGTTATTCCGTTCGTTGAGCGGATATCCATATGGCCTCCGAAAAGCTATTTACCCGGAATTAATACTTGAGATAAGCATACACAATAATAAACCATTATTCTATATGCACGCAAACACTTATCATCAGTCTTTTTCCTTTGATTATATACATATCAGACTTTTTTTAACAGACTATTTTTATACCATTGGGAAATTAATACACTATTCATTGTATCCTATAAAACAAACCGGATTTGTGTTTTGAAAATATGCATACACCATGATAAAGCGAACATAAGTTACTAATAACACACCATTTTAACTAAAGAATATGTTTTTAAACAAGAAGTACATTTACCCATTAAACAAATTATTTATGAATATATTTATTAATCATAAATTATATACCAACGTCTCATTAATCATTAATCAAATAACTTTAAATAAACATACTGATCTATTAATTTTTTGCACCTTACATCAACAGCTTTATAACATTTTCTATAATAGAGACTTATAAAATATTCTTGACAAATAGAGTCTATATAATTTAATAATACATACATTATATAAAGTAGTTTTACTTTAAGGCGCATACGGATTTAAACATGTATTAAACCGTATTAAAGAAACTGCTTGTAGTTTTATACTTTTTTCAAAACAGGTAGGAGGTCTTTATGAACGCTCACGAAATCGTGAAGTCTGACAGGTTTAAAAACCTGGTCAGAAAGAGGTGGACTTTCAGCTACATAATGCTGGCTGTTCTCTTCGTTGTGTATTTCGGCTATCTGTTTCTTATTTCGCTGGATAAGGAACAGATGCTCACTCTGGTTACGCCGAACATAACTCTGGGCATTGCTCTTTTTGCAGCAGTAATTATTATCGCGTGGGTTCTCACACTCATCTATGTTCTCTGGGCAAACAGCTCATATGACAAAGAAGTGGAAGAACTTAAAAAGATGCTGAAATAAGGGAGAATCAAACATGACTGAAGTTATTGCTCAAAGACTTGCAAATTTCCAGGCGGGCAAGGCAGATCCCATCTCCCTTATATTCTTCGCCATCATTGTTGCCGGTACGCTGATGATCACCTACTGGGCAGCTAAAAAAACCAAAACCACAAGTGAATTCTATGCCGCAGGACGCAGCGTGACAGGCTTCCAGAACGGGCTTGCTCTCGCGGGCGACTATATGTCCGCCGCTTCTTTCCTCGGTATTTCAGGCATGGTTGCCCTCCGCGGCTACGACGGCGCAATATACGCTGTCGGCTGGCTTGTTGGCTGGCCTGCTCTTATGTTCCTTATAGCTGAGCCTTTAAGAAACCTCGGCAAGTTCACCTTCGCAGATGTTGTTTCATCCAGACTTAAAAACCGTCCGATACGCATCGCTTCTGCCGTGGGTGGAATCCTTGTGGTTCTCTGCTACACAATCGCGCAGATGGTCGGCGCCGGCAAACTTATTCAGCTTATGTTCGGTATGCCCTATGAGCTCGCGGAAATCCTTGTGGGCACGGTTATGCTTCTGTACGTTCTTTTCGGCGGAATGCTTGCAACCACATGGGTTCAGATAATAAAAGCGGTTCTTCTTCTTTTCGGTGTTACTGTTCTTGCGTTCCTTGTTCTTGCCAAATTCGGCTTCAACCCCGGAACACTCTTCGGAGCAGTAAGCGACCAGTACGGTTTTGAAACCATGTTCAAACCCGGCGGATTCGTAACAAGTCCGATCGAAGCTCTTTCACTCGGCCTTGCGCTTATGTTCGGTCTTCTCGGTCTTCCCCACATCCTCATGAGATTCTTCACCGTTCCGGATGCTAAGGAAGCCAGAAAATCAGTTGCATACGCAACAAGCTTCATAGGCTATTTCTACCTTGTTATCCCCATAGTAGGCTTCGGCGCCGCCGCAATAGTCGGTCAGGAGTTCATCACGGGAATAGATAAGGGCGGAAACATGGCAGCGCCCATACTCGCGGCCGCTCTCGGCGGAAAGCCCTTCCTCGGCTTCATAGCCGCGGTAGCCTTCGCCACAATCCTTGCTGTTGTTGCGGGTCTTACACTTGCCGCATCTTCCGCAATGAGCCACGATATATATGTCAGCGTCTTCAAGAAAGGTCAGGCGACTGAAGCCGAGCAGGTTAAAGTTGCGAGAATCGCCACAGTTATCTTCGGTATAGCTGCTGTTGCACTGGGCATTCTTTTCAAAAACCAGAACGTTGCCTTCCTTGTGGGTCTGGCATTCGCAATAGCCGCAAGCGCAAACTTCCCCGCTCTGCTTCTTTCCATCACATGGAAAAAGTTCAGCACGAGAGGCGCTGTGTGGTCAATCATCGCAGGTGCTGTTTCTGCTTCACTCTGCATCCTGTTCAGCCCCGTTATATGGGTTAACATCCTCGGATTTGAAAAAGCGATATTCCCGCTGAAAAACCCTGCGATAGTCTCAATGACAATAGCATTCCTCGCGGCTTACATCGGCTCAGTAACTGCACCCGAGCTTGACTCGCAGGAAAAATTCGAGCAGGAAAAAATAAGAACGTACCTTGGAATCGGTGCGGAATAATACAATACCTTTTCGTTTCCTGAAAACAACAACACAAAAAAGGAGCCTTCGGGCTCCTTTTTTTATTTCTGAAGCTCGCGGAGGATGCTCTCCGCACGGTCGGAGAAGATCATGTCAACGCCGTCCATGGCGGCAAACCGTCTGTATGAGCCTATTTCATTCACGGAATATATCCACAGTTTAAGCCCGTTTTCAGTGCAGTAAGAAATGAGCTCCGGACAGACAAGGTTCTTTGCCACGCACACTCCGCCTCCGGATTTCTGTATTACCTGCATCAGTTTGTCAGGGAGAGTCCGGCAGCGGAGGGAATGGAAATAACCCTGATAAAGCTCACGGGGAACGGACTCAAAAACATTTCTGCCGGTGAACACGCTGTATTTCTTAACTTTTATACGGTTCTGAGCAAAAAACTCAGTAAGCCTGCCCCTCAGACCGTATGCGAAAAGGCTCTGGCAGGAAAGAAAAAGCGGAGCGGAAAATCCTTCCCTGCTGAAATTCATCAGTGAAAGCGCGCACCATGAAACTATGGCTGTCTGTTTCTCAAGTCCGTGCTTTTTTATCAGGCGGATATGCTCCTTTTCGAAACCTATGTCCTTCACATCAAGACAGAAAACAGTATCAGGAGAAAATTTTTCACTGAATATGCCCAGTGCGGCGTCAAGGCGGGGAATCCCCTCATCGCCGTGAATTTTTATTCCGTCAATGCCCCCGCTCTCAGTCTGCGGAAAAACATGCCCCTGAATGTACGGATCATGAAAAACGTAGAGAACGCCGTCCTTTGAGGCTCTGGTGTCTATCTCGAAATATTTTACGGAGCTTTTTGCCGCCTCATAAAAGCCGGAAAAGGTGTGCTCAACCGGAGCATATCCCCTGAAACGGTGACTCAGAAGCTTTTCCGCGGGTGATTTGGTCATAAAATCTCTCCTTTGCCGCGCAATATATCAAATTGGCACACAGACTGCTACTTATAAAAAAACGATAACAAACCGGAGGCAAAAAATGCAGGTCACAGCCAAAAGCATAATGCTGGAGCAGTATAATAAACTTCTTAAAAATGATTCTTCCTCGGCTCTTCATTCAGCAAAGGAGAGCGCAAATCCGCTCCTCATAGGCAAAACCGCATCGGAAACCGATTCTTCATCCGTTCTGGACACTGTGCAGATATCTCAGGCCGCCCTTGATATGCTGAACAGCTACTCAGCAGAGGACGCGGCAACGGAAGAAGCGAAAAAAGCGGCACTCGGAAAGTTTTTCCAGCTTGGTTCAAGCTTTTTCGGAACTGAAGGGGCAACAAACCTTGAGGCTGTGATAGCGGCGCTGGAAGAAAAAATACAGGAAGGGGAAGGCGACAGTCTTCTCAAAACAATTGCCGAATCCAACAGAGCCGCCAACGCGGGTCAGGGACGCATCAGCTACAATGCCGATGTATCCGCTCTGTTTGAATAAAGAGACTGATCAAAGAAATACGCAACCGACGCGGGGATAAGCCGTTCGATTATCCCTGCGTTTTTTGAGTCGTTCTCCGTGGCAGAAAAATACCTGTTCATGGCGAACCCTGCGAACTTTACCCCTTTCTGCGATATGAAAGAGTGATTAAGCAGTGCCTCATTCACACAGCCCAGCCTGTCAGGTATAACCACTATAATCCCCAATCCGCAGCGGGCAGGGATTTCCCATGTCATCCGAGTATAATCCAGAGGGACGGCTATTCCGCCCGCGCCTTCAACTATCAGCACTTCCGAATCATCTTCATTGACCGCTGAAACCGCTTCCTCAAATGGGAATCTCTCAAAACACAGACAGGGCGCAAGCGGCGGTTCCGCGGTGAAAAGCGTTCTCGCCTTCTGTATGCCTGAAATCCTTTTCACATAAGCCGCGTCATCATCCGCCGGATAGCCGGTCTGCACAGGTTTTATGTATGAAACAGCCCTGCCCTGCTCATGGAAATGCTTCGCGAGCAGAGCGGAAAAAAAAGTTTTTCCTACTCCTGTTCCGGAGCCTGATATAAAAAGCCTCAATCAAGCACCTCTTTAACGGAATCACGCGCTATGGAGACAAGGGTTTCAGTTTCCTCTCTGCTGATTATATAAGGCGGCATAAAGTAAATTATATCACTCAGATTCCGGAGCAGGGCGCCCTTTTCCACCGCCTTTCTGTATATCCGAAAGCCTGTGCGGAGTCCGGATTCAAAGGGGATGTTCCCGTTCTTGTCCTTCACCAGTTCAACTGCGGACACAAAGCCCGTATGCCTTATCTCACCGACATTCGGATGACCGACGAAAGCCTCTTCAATGCACCTGCGCATGTGGGCGAATTTCGGTTTGTTTGATTCTATAATATTCTCCTCACGGAAAATTTTCAGAGTTTCCGCCGCAACGGAACAGGCAAGGGGATTGCCAGTGTAGCTGTGGCTGTGCAGGAAAGCTTTTCCCGTGGAATAGTCATCATAAAACCCGTAGAAGATTTCATCCGTGGTAAGAACGGCGCTCAGCGGCAGGTAGCCGGAGGTTATCCCTTTGGACAGGCAGAGCATATCGGGGCAGACACCTGCCTGCTCAAGGGCGAACATTGTGCCTGTTCTGCCGAAGCCGACTGCTATTTCATCGAAAATAAGGTGAATATCAAGCTCAGCGGTGACTTTGCGCAGTTTGATGAGATATTCCGGCGGATACATCTTAAATCCGCCCGCACACTGGATCAAAGGCTCCACAAGAACAGCGGTGAGCATTTCTGCATTTTCCCGCAGTGCTTTTTCCATGAAGCCGAAACACTCCACAGAGCATGAGCCCCGCTGTCTGCCGCAGGGACATCTGAAACAGTCGGGTCCCAGAACCTTTATGTTCTCTATCATTATATCGCCGTAGAGGTCGGTGTAGAGCGTTTCCCCGCACACGGAAAGACAGCCCAGAGTTTCGCCGTGGTAGCCGTCCGTGAGGAAGGCGTAGCGCTTTTTAGCGGAGTTTCCGGTGTTTCTGCGGTAGCCGTAGCTCATCTTCATGGCAGATTCCACTGCGGATGAACCGTTGTCGGCAAAGAAGATTTTGTTAAGCTCCGGCGGAGTGAGATCAATAAGCCCCGCCGCAACCTCCTCTGCGGGACTGTGGGTTGTCCCCGCGAAGATGACATGCTCAAGCCTGTCCGCCTGTTTTTTCAGAGCGTTTGTGAGCCTTGGGTTGCAGTGGCCGAAAAGGTTCACCCACCATGAGGAAACGGCGTCTATGTATTTTTTGCCGTTTTTGTCAATGAGCCAGACCCCTTCGCCCCGCTCGATTTCGATAAGCGGGTGGGTCTCAAGGTCTTTCATCTGCGTGCATGGATGCCAGATATTGGTGGCGCATTTTGAGTCTGTTTTCATAAGCCTGAGTCTACTATATTCGTTGACACCGTGCAAGCATGGGTTATATCCTTAAAAATATGAGAGAAAAACTGAAACAGGAACTGGAAAAAATAAAATCCGAAGGGCTTTACCGCAGCCTGCCCGACATAGACGAAGGGGCAGGGAAATATGTCATTTCCGGCGGCAGGCGTCTTTTAAACCTCGCCTCCAACAACTATCTGGGTATTTCCGAGAAACAGGAGATCATAAACGAGTCCGCCGCGGCTCTGAGGGCATTCGGCTGTTCCAGCGGAGCCTCCAGAGTGGTAACGGGGAACTTCTCCCTGTACGGCCTGCTTGAGAAGGAAACGGCGGAATTCAAAAATACCGAAAGCTGTCTTGTGCTTAACACAGGCTACACCGCCAATCTGGCGGTGATTGCCTCCCTTGCGGGAAGGCACACGGCTGTTTTCTCCGACAAGCTGAACCACGCCAGCATAATAGACGGAATAAAGCTCAGCGGGGCAAAGCACATCCGCTACCGCCACAATGACACGGCGCATCTTGCGGAGCTTCTTGAACAATACAAAGATACGGAAGAGAAAATAATAGTTACCGACAGCGTTTTCAGCATGGACGGAGACAGGGCGCATCTTGAGGAAATAGTCTGTCTGGCGGAAAAATACGGCGCGCTCACTGTTGTGGACGAGGCGCACGCAACAGGCGTTCTCGGCGGCGGCAGAGGGCTGGCGCATGAGCTGGGGCTTGAAAAACGGATAGATGTACACATGGGAACATTCAGCAAGGCTCTGGGCTCCTTCGGCGCATACATCGCCGGAGATTCCGCAGTCATTGACTATATAAGGAACAAAGGGCGCGCATTCATATTCACCACATCTCTCCCTCCTGCGGTGATAGGGGCGAATCTGGGTGCGCTCAGATGGCTGAGAAACAACCCCTCCTGCGGTGAAGAACTTCTCAGGAAAGCCGAAACTGTCAGAAACGAGCTCAACGAGGCAGGTTTTGACACAGCGGATTCCTCCACACAGATAATTCCTGTTATAATAGGAGATAACTTCAAGGTTCAGCAGGCAGGCAGCCTTCTGGAGGACTCCGGAATCAAGACTGGGGTGATACGCCCCCCCACAGTGCCTGAAGGCACGGCGAGGCTCCGCCTTTCCGTCCGTCTGGATCTTAATGATGATGAGATGAGGCATGTGATTTATTCCGTCAGGAGGCTGAAAAATGCTTAAATTCGTTTCCGGCTGGGCAGGTTTCCCCGCGCTTTTCCCGCAGATCTCTTCCAGATACCCCTTTTACCTCCCGTTTGTCATCCACTCGGAAAGTGAAATCGAAACAGCTCTGGAGGAAGGCGGGGAGATACTGGCAGGATGGTCCGCCGGAGCGCACATCATTCTTAAAAATATAGACAAAATAATGGACAGATATGAAAAAATCTTCCTTTTCGCCCCTTTTGTAAGCTTCTGCGAATATTTTCATTCTCAGGCTCTTATACTGATGATCAAAAAAATGAGGCGGGATCCGCAAACGGTTCTCAGCGATTTTTACGACAGATGCGGAGTTACCGGCTTCCTGCCCGGAACAGACACCGAAACAGCCTCAAGACTGATCAGCGGGCTTGAGTTTCTCATCAGCAGCAAAGCGGAGCCCAAAGGCGAAAATGCTGAGAACAAAGTTGTCCTTGTGCACGGAGCGGGAGACATGATAGTTAATTTCCGTGCCAGCGAGGATGTGGCGGAAATTCTCCACGGCGAAAAGCTGATCACCATCGAAAGCGGACATTACATCAGGGAAAAACAGATAGCCGACATAATCTATGAAAATACACATAAAAAGATTTTTTGACAAAGCGGCGGACTGTTACGATTCCTCCGCGGATATACAGAAAATAGTCGCATCAAAACTTATCAGCCTCACGGACGCAGACAAACCTGATACTGCAATTGAGATAGGTACGGGAAGCGGAATTTTCACGGGGATTTTCCTGGAAAAATGCAGTCCCGCACGCTTCATAGGTCTTGATATAGCTTATTCCATGTCAAAAGCATCCTCATCATTCCCCGGCCTGTTTATTCAGGCAGACGGCGAGAGACTGCCCCTGAAGAACGGATGTGCGGATGTTCTGGTCAGTTCATCCGTGGTGCAGTGGTTTCAGCAGCCGGAAAAATCTGTCCCCGCCGCCCTTGATGTCCTCAGAAAAGGCGGCAGGTTTTACTTCTCCGTATTCTGCGACGGCACTTTCACCGAAATGGCGGTGCTTAACAAAATAACCGGATTCGGCAGTGTTTACCCGCTGAAAACCGCGGAATTTTACGACAGTCTTTTTTCCGGAACAACAGGCGTAAAGCATCAGCTTGAGATTCATGACTATGTGCTGAAATTTTCCGGCGTGAAAGAATTCCTGAAAAAGCAGAAGGCAACCGGAGCCAGATTCACCGGAAGAAAAGCCGCAGCGGGAAAAGACTCCTACCGCAGGTTCTGCGAGCTTTATGAATCGTTCTTCGGCGACGGTGAAACAATTCCCGTAACCTACCGCATCGCGTATATAACCGGAACAAAGGACTGATCAGAAAAGCCCGAGCACCCTTCTTCTGTACTCCGTTTCTGAATAAATATCCGAACAGTCGGCAACACGCAGAGGGAAAAGAATGCCCTCAAGATGGTCAAACTCGTGCTGAAAAATACGGGCGGGAAACCCCTGAAGACACACTTCCCTCACCAGCCCTTTCAGATCCGAGCAGCGGACGCTGACCCCGGTCTGTCTCGGCACAAGACCCCTGAGCCCGGGAACACTGAGACAGCCTTCCCACATGGTGTCGAAGCATTCGGAAAATGATATTATCTCAGGATTAACCATGATAAGGGGTTCCATATCGGGAGCGTCGGGATAGCGTTCGTTAGGCTGGGAATGGATTATGAGAACACGCTTCGACACCCTTATCTGAGGGGCGGCAATCCCCACCCCTCCGTGGGTTTTCATCGCTATCAGCATGTCTTTCGCGAGCTGTTTTATCAGAGGGGAGGCGGGATCCTCAACCTCTTCGGCTCTGAGTCCCAGAACCTTCTCTCCTCTGAGCGCTATGCTTATATGTTCGGGCATATGGTTTCTCCTCGGGTAAATTATAATATACCCCAAAGAGAAAATCTGTCCACGGTGTATGCCTAGTTTTCGTGCCTGCTTCCGCCGCAGCAGCTTTTTCCGTCGCCGCAGCCGCAGCCCTTGCTCTTAAAAAATTTGCAGTAAAGGAAATATACCGCTCCGGCCAGTATCACGGCCAGAATAAGTTTCTCAATCATGATTCACCTTCTTAGAAATATCTAACTCTATACATCTATATCCCTGTTGTCCGGATACTGCAACATCAAATTTTTAAAAATTTTTCAATTAAATCATGCTTAACTGATGAAATCAGTGGTATATTGTATACAATATACATTAACATGTATCAGCTATAGGTTTTTAAGATATATTTCATATATAAACCCTATACCGAACTATACATTCTTTTCGGTATAACTGACTATTTGCATTGTTTACAATATCTTAAAAAATAAAACTCCCCATGCGGGTTTTCCGAAAAATATTGACTACACCTTCAAAACTGATACTATAAACCTGTTTTGTTTTTAAGGAGCGGGGATGACATTCATATTCACATTTCTGATGCTTTTCATCTTCTGGTTCATGTTATCAGGAGAATTCGGCGGGCTTCTGGTGGCTTTTGCGGTGGTTTTCAGCCTTCTGGCCGCATATCTAAGCCATGACTTCTTTCTGCGCAGCCTCAGGAAAGACCACATAAGGGTCGTTAAGGATTTTATCCTTTATCTTCCTTGGCTTATGAAAGAAACAATAGTTGCTAACATTCAGGTGGTTAAAATAATCCTGAGCCCTTCACTCCCCATTGACCCTCAGGTTGTGGAATTTAAGTCCGACCTGAAGAGCGATCTGGGGCTGACTATTCTGGCGAACTCCATAACGATTACGCCGGGAACAGTCACTCTGGACATCAGGGAGGACAATGTTTTTGTTGTTCACGCTTTAACGCCTGAACATGCGGACGGTCTCCTTAACAGGGAGATGGAGCGCAGGGTGCTTAAAATTGAGGGTAACGGAAATGTTTGAAACCGCAGCGGTAATCATCCTTCTCTCTGTGTTTATCTCCGGAGCCAGGCTTCTCAAGGGGCCCACAGTTTTTGACAGGATTCTGGCAGCCAACCTGATAGGCACAAAGGCAATCATCATCATCCTTCTTCTCGGATACATATACGGCAGACCTCATTTCTCGGATCTCGCCCTTGTTTACGCACTGATCAACTTCATTGCAACCATTGCCCTGCTCCGCTTTATGGAGAGGGGCAGGCTGGACTAGGGGGAAATCATGGAGTTAAAAATAATTTTAAGCGGAATCTTTATTTTTGTGGGCTGTTTTTTCGTGGTCACCGCATCAATAGGGATACTGAGGCTCCCCGGCTTCTACCTCAGACTGCACGCGGGCAGCAAAGCAGACTCCCTCGGACAGACACTGGTGATAATCGGTCTGATGATTTACGAAGGGTTCAACATACTCAGTCTTAAAATGCTGTTCGTCATAATCTTCATATACATAGCAAACCCCACAGCCGCACACGCAATCGCGAAAGCCGCATGGGTGGAAGGGGTTAAGCCCTGGAGGAAGAAACATGATTAATCTTATGCTGCTTCTCTTCCTTGTGGTTTTGGCTGTTGCCGCCATTCAGGCAAAGGATATCCTCAACTCGATAATGTATCTGGGAGCATACAGTCTTTTCATGGCGCTGGTGTGGACGGAGCTTAACGCTGTCGATGTCGCTTTCACAGAGGCCGCCGTGGGCGCCGGAGTCTCCGGTGTTTTTATGATTGCGGCGCTCACAAGGATGAACCGTTTCGAATCATCCAGAGAAAGAACAAAAACGGCAAAATACACATCAATGTTTATTGTAGCCGTTACCGCGGCAATGCTTTTCTACGCCACGGCTGACATGCCAGCGTACAATGATCCCGAAGCTCCCATACACAGGCATGTAGCCCCTTACTACATAGAAAACTCTCTGCATGAAACAGGTTCGCTTAACATAGTGACATCTGTTCTCGCCAGCTACAGAGGCTTTGATACCCTCGGTGAAACAACTGTTGTGTTCACCGCCGCAATCTCCGTTATTCTGCTTTTGAGAAGGAGGGATAAAAATGAAAGATGATGTAATACTGCGGACCGTAGCGAGGTTTATGGTTCCGTTTATCCTTCTGTTCGCCCTCTATGTTCAGGCACACGGGGAGATAAGCCCCGGCGGAGGGTTTCAGGCAGGAGTTATCTTCGCATCCGCCTTCATCCTCATAGCCCTTGCAGTGGGCAAGGAAAAGGCCAGAGAAAAGTTTAAAAAGAAAATCACCGACCTGACCTGCTCGTTGGGACTAATGATATACGCCGGAATAGGGTTCATCACCCTCATTTTCGGAGGCTTGTTTCTGGAATACGGCAAGCTCCCCTTCGGCTCCGCAGAGAAAGGGAACCACCTCGGCATGGTAGGCATAGAGCTGGGAGTGGGCATAGCTGTCGCCTCGGTAATGGTTACTATATTCTTTGAGATTGCGAGGAAGGACGATGATTGATTTTATTGCCGCAAAATACAACTACCTTATTGTGGTATGCCTTATGATGATCGGTTTTTACGCCGTCATCGCAAAGCAGAATCTTATGAAAAAGGTTATCGGATTAAGCATATTCCAGACATCTGTCTTCCTTTTTTATATCTCCATGGCCAAGGTTCAGGACGGCACGGCGCCCATCGTTTGGGACGGAGCTGTCAGGTATGACAACCCCCTGCCCCATGTTCTGATACTCACGGCGATTGTTGTTTCCGTGAGCACCACCGCTGTCGCCATAGCACTTATGATAAAAATTTATAAAGCATACGGAACCATAGAAGACGACAAGATAAGAGAAATCGAAGCCGGAGAATCCGGCGGGAGCGCAGGCAGATGAATATAGCCGCTAATTTTCCCGCACTTCTGGTTGCGTTTCCCCTTATATTCGTGCCCGTAATTCCGCTTCTGGGCATGTACAGCAGAAAAATATGCTGGTATGTTGCCGCAGCGGTAATAACGGCCTCGTTCGCCATGATAATGAGCCTTCTGGCAAAGGTGAGCACCGAAGGCCCCATATCATACTTCATGGGCAACTGGGCGCCGCCCATCGGCATAGAATACAGAATAGACATGCTGAACGCTTTTGTTCTGGCTGTTATCTCCTTTATATCCCTCGTCTCCCTCCTTTTCGGCAAGGAGCTTGTGGAAAAGGAAATACCCGAGGACAAGCACCCTGCCTTCTACTCCGTCTTTGTGCTCTTTGTTGTGGGCATGATGGGCATCACCGTCACGGGCGACCTTTTCAATGTTTATGTTTTCCTTGAGATAACATCTCTCTCCGGTTACGCGCTCATAGCCGTAAGCAGCAAGAGATACGCCCCCATGGCAAGCTTCAACTACCTCATAATAGGCACGCTGGCGGCAACCTTCATCGTTATAGGCATCGGCTATCTTTATATGGTTACAGGCACGCTGAACATGGCGGATCTGTCTGAAAGGGTGAAGCCTCTGCATGATTCAAGCGTGGTTCTTACCGCCTATGCATTCATCCTTGTGGGGCTGTTCATCAAAATGGCGGTATTCCCGCTCCATCTCTGGCTGCCGGACGCTTACACCTACTCCCCCTCCGCGGTGAGCGCCGCCATGGCCGCCACATCCACCAAAGTAGGGGCTTATGTGCTCATAAGGCTCATGTACTCAGTGTTTGACATTGAGTTCAGCCTCGGCACAATCCCCATGACAAGCATAATAATATTCTTCGCATCGATCTCGATCATAGCCGGTTCGGTGATTGCAATAGCGCAGACAAACATAAAGAAAATGCTCGCATACTCAAGCGTGGGGCAGATCGGATATATCCTGCTTGCCGCCGCTCTGGTGAACACTGACGCCGTTACAGGGGGCATGGTGCACATATTCAGCCACGCGCTGATGAAAGGCGGTTTGTTCTTTGTTGTGGGTCTGATTGTGTTCAACATAGGGTCTGAAAGGATAAGGGACTTCGCAGGACTGGGCAGAAGAATGCCCGTGACCGCGTTCGCCTTCACTGTTTTCTCGCTCTCCATAATCGGCGTTCCGCTTACCGTAGGGTTTGTAAGCAAGTGGTATCTGGTTCTGGGCGCAATAGGTTCCGGCCACTGGTACACCATCGGAGTTATACTCCTCAGCTCACTGCTTACGGCGATATATTTCGGCAAGGTAATTTTTGTGATGTACTTTAAGGGCGGGCATGAAAGCCACGGGCATTCATCCAGCTCAGCAGAGCCCAAGCTCAGCGAGCCGATGGGCATGGTTATCCCCATGGTTTTTGTCGCTTTCCTCTGCATATATTTCGGCATTTTTGCCACCTTCCCCGTGGAGATGGCCTCCAAAGCCGCTGAAGCCGTTCTCGGAGGTGTGTCATGGAAATGATTCACTCTGCAATGCCTCTTTACGCGGTTCTGGTTTCCCTAGTTGCCATAGTTCCCATTTATCTCTCCCGCAGAAACCCGAACCTGCGCGAAAGCTGGACTATAATAGCCGCTGTCGCCAAGTTCATAATCGTTCTCAGCATGGTTCCTGCGGTTCTCGGCGGAAAGGAGATATACTTCAAGCTTGTAACCGCCTATCCGGGCATAGATATTGCCTTCAAGGTGGACAGTCTGGGGCTTTTCTTCGCCCTCACGGCATCTTTCCTGTGGATTCTCACCTCATTCTACTCCATAGGCTATGTCAGGGCGCTTAATGAACACGCGCAGACCAGATACTTCATCTGCTTCGCGGGCTCGCTCTCCGTGACCATAGGCGCTGCCTTCGCGGCGAACCTTTTCACTATGTACATATTCTATGAAGCGCTCACGCTCTTCACATATCCGCTTATCGCACACGAAGAAAACGAAGAGGCATTCAAAGGGGCGAGGATTTACCTTGTATACCTTCTGGGAACCTCGATCGCGTTCCTTCTTCCTGCCATAGTGTTCACCTACTTCACCGCAGGAACCATGGATTTCAGGCTGGGCGGAGTTTTCGGCGACACAGGCGGAATACACGGCCTCTTCTTCGGGGTTATATTCGCCTTCTACATCGCGGGCATAGCAAAGGCGGGGATAATGCCCTTCCACTCATGGCTGCCCAACGCCATGGTGGCGCCCACACCGGTCAGCTCGCTTCTGCACGCTGTTGCGGTGGTGAAGATGGGCGTTTTTGTGGTGCTGAGGGTTATTCTTTATGTCTTCGGCGTTGACCTCCTAAAGGAGATAGGCGCGGGAGCGTTCCTCGCATCCTTTGCGTGCGTCACCATTGTGGTTTCATCCCTGATAGCCATGAGGCAGGACAATATCAAGGCAAGGCTCGCCTACTCCACCATAAGCCAGCTTTCATACATTGTCGTGGGTGCGGCTCTGCTCTCCCCCTCAGGCATTAAAGCAAGCATAATCCACATAACCATCCACGCCTTCTCGAAGATAAGCCTCTTCTTCTGGGCGGGTGCGGTTTATGTGGCTCTGCATAAGAAGTACATCAGCCAGATAAGCGGCATAGCCAAGAAAATGCCTGTCTCCATGGCGGTGTTCACCATAGGCGCACTGAGCCTCATAGGCATACCGCCCCTCTCAGGCTTCATAAGCAAGTATTACTTCGTATCAGGCGCTGTGGAAGCGGGGATGCTCCCTGTGGCGGTGGTATTCGCGGTGAGCTCGTTCCTCAACGCGCTGTACTTCCTGCCTATCATCTACACGGCGTACATGAAGCCTCTGGATGCGGGCATGGACGACAAAATCACCGAAGCTCCCCTCGCAATGCTCATTCCCATGTGCATAACGGCGGGCATAGCTGTGCTTCTGTTCTTCTTCCCGCAGGTTCTCACCGGCTTCACTGACATAATAGTCAGCGGACTTTTCACAGAGTAGGAGGGCATTATGGCTGCAAAACACGACAAGGAACTCGAAGAGCTTAAACACGACGCGGTGCCGGGCTATAAGCCTGTTTTCGGCGCTGTGCTTGCGGCTGCTGTGCTGTACCTCGCTTATATATTTTTATCTCACTAGGGGGCGGATTAATCATGAAGGATACCGAAAAGAAATATATTTTCGATAACCCCCGGAACATAAAGATAATTCTGATTTTTCTCTATGTTCTGTGCGCAGTTATCTTTTTTGCGGATATATTCGTCCACAAACACGCCTACTTCTTCTTTGAGGAAAAAACAGGCTTTTACGCCGTTTACGGCTTTATATCCTACGTCGGGCTGGTGCTTTTTGCCAAGTATGTCATCCGCCCGCTGATCATGAGAAAGGAGAACTACTATGAGTAGCGGTCTTCTCATTCCTCCTTTTATGTTTTTCATGCTCGGCGGAGTCATTGCGGGCTTCCTCAAAGGCAATCTGCGCAATGCACTGCTCATTGCCGTTCCGGTGCTGAGCCTTATCAACCTCGCCATGATCCCCCACGGGGTTTACCTCCAGTACGAGTTTCTGGGGCATGAGCTCGCCCTTTTCAGGGTGGACAAGCTCTCTTTCGTTTTCGGATATGCCTTCCACATAGTTTCCATTGCCGTTCTGGTTTACGGAATACATGTGAAAAGCAATAAAGAGTTCATAATAGGCCTCATATACGCGGGCGGCGGTCTGGGCGCGGTTTTCGCCTATGACCTTATAACCCTCTACATCTTCTGGGAGATAATGACAGTCGCCTCCACCTTCATAATCTGGCGCAAGGACTCTCAGGAGGCTGTGGGAGCGGGCTTCCGCTACTTCATATTCCACCTCGTTGGCGGGCTCGCACTGCTCATCGGAATCGTGATCTACATCACCACCACGGGCAATGCCGCCTTCGTGCACATGGGCTGGACAGACCTTGCCACCGGGCTTATCATGATAGGCTTCGGCGTGAACGCCGCGTGGCCGTTCGTCCACACATGGCTTGTGGATTCATACCCCAAGGCAAGCTTCCTCGGCACTGTAATGCTCAGCGTGTTCACAACGAAAACAGCTATCTATACCCTCGCCAGAGGCTTCTCCGGCGAAGAGGTGCTCATAGTCACCGGAGCGGTGATGACCGCCTTCCCCATATTCTACGCAGTGCTTGAGAATGACCTGCGCAAGGTTCTCTCATACAGCCTTATCAACCAGCTCGGCTTCATGGTTGTGGGCATCGGCGTGGGAAGCGAGATGGCGATAAACGCCGCCGTGGGTCAGGCTTTTGTGCATATAATGTTCAAGTCTCTACTGTTCATGGGCATGGGCGCTGTTCTCCACCAGACAGGCAAAATCAAGGCAACAGAGCTCGGCGGGCTTTACAAATACATGCCGTTCACCACGGTTTTCACCATAGTCGGCTCGATGACGATCTCAGCCTTCCCGCTGTTTTCGGCATTCGTAACAAAATCCATGATCCTGTCATCCGTGGCCACAGAAGGCTTCATGGTAATCTGGCTTGTGCTTCTGTTTGCCTCTGCGGGCGTTCTCGACCACTCGGGGATCAAGATTCCGTTCTTTGCCTTCTTCGGGCATGACAGCGGCCTGAAACCCAAGGAAGCGCCCCTTAATATGCTTATGGGCATGGGTTTCCTCGCGTTCCTGAACATCTTCCTCGGAATTTTTCCGGGCTATCTGTTCCAGATACTCCCCTATGACGTGACATACAACGCATATACCGCAGACCACACAATCTTCCAGCTTCAGCTTCTGCTGTTCTCCATACTGGCTTTCACGCTGCTGCTGAGAAGCGGGCTTTACCCTGCGGAGATAAAGTCGGTCAACCTCGATTTCGACTTTTTCTACAGGAAAGGCTATAAGCTTTTCATATGGCTTGTGGACAACATACTGATCAGGTTCATGGATTTCGGCAAGGCTCTCTTCTTCGGCTATATACCGAAAACTCTGGCTCTGCTCACCAGAAACCCTGTGGGGCTTCTGCTTATCATGCTCCCTGACGGCAGATTCAAAGGGCTGAGGGAAAAGATGTCCAAATGCGAGGACGGTTATGTTGACGGGCTTATGGAGTATTGGTCAATAGGCGTTTCCGCCCTTGTGATATGCTTCTTCCTGATGTTCTATCTGCTTTTCTTCCTTGTACAGAAACTTATCTAACATAAAGGCCGCCTTCGGGCGGCTTTCTTAATTTCTTGTATATCTGTTCTTTCCGCCCCGTTTGGACATGTACAGCGCTTTGTCCGCCTTTTCGAACACCTTATCAGTGTCCATGCCTTTGCTCCAGCGCGATATGCCTATACTGCAGCCGATTCTGACGCTGTGACCGTCTATCTGCATCGGTTTTGAAACAGATTCAATTATACGGGCGGCGACCTTTTCACCTGTTTTTCCGGCATCCGCAAAAACAACCGCGGCAAATTCATCCCCGCCTATCCGCGCAACAATCTCTTCTTTGCGCACAAGTTCGGTGAGCCTTCTTCCCACCTCCCTCAGCGCCTCATCCCCCGCCGCGTGGCCGTATGTATCGTTTACAGGCTTAAAGCCGTCCAGATCTATGTACATGAAGTCAAACATCATATCCTGTCTTTCCGCCAAAGCGGTGTTCTTTTCAAGAAAAACATGCAGAGCCGCGCGGTTCGGAAGTCCGGTAAGCTTATCCTCAAGGGCAATGACCCTCATGCTGTCCAGCTCGGATTCCGCACTGGAAAGGCTTGATATGAGCGCGTTTATTGAGTCGGACAGAGCCTCTATCTCTTTAATTCCGTGATAGATCGGAATCTGGGCTATTTTGCCGAACCTGAGCTTATCCGCAGCCTTGGCCACGGAGACTATAGGGTTTGAAACAGCTCCTGCAAAGAACCAGCCCGCAGCGGAGAAAATAACCGTAAGGACTATGCCTGCGGAGGCGATGAAAACCTGAAGGCGGTAAACCGGATAATAAGCCACTTCAAGGGGCTGTCTGACGATTACCGTCCAGCCCAGACCCTTGTACTCGCCGTATCCGTTGCTGAAGGCATACCCTGTGAGGTATTCTCCGTCTTCCCATTTCTCGGCTATCCAGCCGCGGTTGTTAAAACGGGCATCTTTGACGCTCGCCAGTTCAATCTGGCGGCCTATCTCCTCCCTTGGCCCCAGAAGGACTGTGTTGTCGTGGCTGATTATATAAACAGAGAGATTTTTTCTCTTATTCACAGGGTCAAGAATCCTGTTCTGTATATCATTAACCCATTCCCAGCTCATATGAGCCGCGAGAACGCCCCTGAGGATCTTATCTCCGCTCTCCACGGCGAAGCTTACATCCACAAACTTCATCGGTTCGCCGCTGGGATTCGGAAGCAGTTTTGCCAGCAGCACAGCATCATGCACATCCCCGACAAACTCGCCCTTTATCCCTTCCATAAATACCGGACGCTTTGATATATCAGCACCTTCAAGTATTCCTCCGGTGCTTGCCTTCACCGTTCCTGAAATATCAGTGAGCCCGATCCACGAAAAAGCGGGAATATTCTTCTGAAGATTTTCAAGGGTTTTTCTGACAGAGGCGTAATCGTCTGTTTCCGCCACCGCTTCTATCCGTGAGAAGGTTTTTATCTCGCTGTAGCGGGACCACATGTAGCGGTCCAGCTTTTCTGTGGTGAGATAAGCTGTCTCCGCCAGAGCTTCCCCTATGTCCCTTTTTTTGTCAGAAACGGATTTGAATCCTATGACAGCCGTCATGGCTGTTGTCAGCAGAATACATAATAAAGTGATACGCAGGGTGACATGTTTTCGCATTTCCATTGTGTCTGTCCGTAAGATGAATTTTAAGTTATAAATTCAGAATACCAGAAAAACACATGATTAAAATAAAAAAATACATAAAACTATTGAGGAAAAACACCCTGTCTTTCCTCAATATCCACGACTTTTTTGTATATTATAACCCGCCGAGTCTGGTCAGCATGTCCAGAGTTTCCTTTGCGCCTTTGCGGTATGGAAAATCCTCGGGGATTTCAAGATTTCTGCTCTGCGCCAGAACAAAGAAGTTTGTTCCGAACCCGCCCTCAGGCATTATGAGCGCTTTTACCGCCGCTTTCTGGAGGTCTGTTTCCGCTTTTTCTATCTCGCTCAGAATGCCCGACTGCACAAGGAACAGCCACTGAGGGGTGAGCGAAACCGGCTCCAGCCCCGCATCCCTGCCGTAGCTCTGCAATGAAGTGAAATCCACAAAAGCGGTTATGTCCTGATCACCTATTCTCTCAAAAAAGTCATTATTCTGGGAGTGTTTGAAATAGCAGGTCACAGTTCCGTCCCTGCGGTAGGAGGCGAATATATTCTCCGCCGGATAGCCGTAATCTATGGTGAAAACCATGCCTTTGTCTATTTTTGACGCCAGAGCCTGAACCCAGCCTATCATATCCAGATTGAGATCGACTATCTGCCCGTCCGTTATTCTGAGGTTTATCCTGTCCAGATATTCCTGTATCTCAGGGGTGGAGAGCCTGTCGGGATAAAATGTCAGCCCGCCTTCATGTTCAATTACGTAAAGCTCCTTCACCTCTTCTCCCAGCCTTATGACCCTGTGCACGGGAAAAGCATCCACAAGCTCGTTTGAGAAAAAAACACCCTGAAACCCGCCGAACTCCTCAAAGCTTTTCCAGCTTACTTTCCCCTCGTGTTCTTTGAGCATTTCTTTCTGACAGTCTATGAGATAGCCGCTTTTCTCTATGATGGTGTAGCTGAGGCCAGCGTAAAACTCAGGCTTGGCGGTTTTAAGGTGCGTGAGGATGTCATTTGCCAGCATACCGCTTCCCGCGCCCATTTCACAGAAACAGGCAGGAAGGGAAAGCCTTTCCGCCGTGTCGGCAAAGGCGTTTGCGATAGTTCTGCCGAATGAAGCCGAAGCGTTCACGGAGGTGTAGAAGCTTCCCTGATGACCGAAGGGGTTCTTCTTCTGGTAATATCCCTGCTCCGGCTCATACAGAGCCATGTTCATAAATTCAGCAAAAGTTATCATACCTTTATCGGCAATGAGAGTGCGTATTTTTTCTGTAAGAGAGTTCATTATCTAACCTTGAAATAGAGCGTTATTTCCGCTGAATCGTTGACTGCGTATGTGACAGAGTTGAACTTGAGCCTTTCCACAAACTCAACGGCCAGCTTCTCTATGTTTGAGTCGCTTCTGGTTATAAGTACAATTCCGTAGGTTGTACCCTGCTTGTCTATTTTGAAACGGACATTTACCTTGGTGTCGTTAGCAAGAGAAAAAGCGGGCTTTGGCGGCACATGAGTAATCCGGCGCTTGTTGTTGCTTATATTCTCAAGCACAAAAAAACTGCTGTCAGCATTTTCAACAGCTTCGGCGGGGGATCTTTCCCCCTGTCCAGCCTTCACTTCCTTCTCCACTGTCTCACGGGTGGACTGGATTTCAGAGAGAAGCCTGTTGTCAACTCGGGCTTCTGAGTCGGTTGTGACACGGCTCACTTTGAGATCGGGAATCTCAACCTCATAATCTGCATCAACATTAACCTCGGGAATATCAAGCTCCGGCATTGTTATGGTGGGTTCGATATTTCTAAAAGGGTTTTCCGCTGCTTTTTCAGGCACGCCGGTAACCTTGACAGGCGGTTTTGGCAGAATCTTAGGCCTAGGAGGAATTATCTCCACCGCTATGGGTTCGGAACTGCTCGAAAAATCGACCTTAAACTCCGGCAGAAAGCCCAGAACGGCTATATGCGCCAGAACAGAGATCAGAACAAACGGAAAAAGCCGTGCCAAAACTACTCCTCTTCAACTGCGATTGCGAACTTCTCAAAGCCTGTTTTTCTGGCTGCATCCATAACGAAAACCACCTTGCCGTGGGTTGCCGCCTTGTCGGCTTCAATAACCACAGTGGCTTCAGGGCTTTCATTTTTAAGGCTGTCCAGTATTCCCGCCACCTTGTCATCAGCGTAAAGCACGCCGTTAACATGGATTCCGCCTTCGCTGTTTATGGAAATACGGATATTCTTCTTAACCTCCACAGGGTCACCCTTCGCCTTGGGCAAATCAACATCAATGGAGCTTGAAACAATGAATGATGTTGATACCATGAAGAAAATAAGCAGAAGGAAGACCACGTCTATCAGAGGCGTAATGTTTATATCAAGGCTCTGTTTGCGGTCGTCTCTGGAAAATTTCACTGTCCGCCCTCTTTAAAAATAAGATTGATCATCCGGCTTGTCGCCTGCTCAAGCTCAAGGCTCACCCTGTCCGACCTGTTACGCACTATGTAGTAAAATATCATGGTGGGGATAGCCACACTGAGACCTGCCGCAGTGGTCAGCAGAGCCTCGGATATTCCCCCCGCCAGAGCCTGAGCATCGCCCACGCCCTGAGAGCTTATCACGATGAATGTTTTAATCATGCCGAAAACCGTTCCCAGAAGACCGAGAAGGGGTGAAACACTGGCTATGGTCTGAAGCGTGGGGAGATACTTCTCAAGTCTGCGGGCTTCATAACGTCCGGATTCCTCTGTGGCCTCCATCAGTCTGGAAATTGGGAGATCAAGATTATTCAGCACATCGGAAGCAATTTTCGCAGCAGAGCTTGAATCCGCGCTGCTGATTGTCCTCGCCGCTTCAAGATCCTTTTTGCTGAGCGCCTCGAAAAGCTTATCCAGAAAAAGCTTGGGCATGTATCTTTCTTTTCTGAGGGCATAAAGCCTCTCAAGGAATATTCCAAGGGAAATCATGGACAGGAACAGAATCGGATACATAAGCACTCCGCCTTTCTCCATAATCTGCATCAACGAATCCAACATCAATAGACCTCCAATTATATAAATACCTTAAATATATTACACGTTTTATTACTATCTTACTTTTTAAGCGGTCGTGAGTCTGTTCAGCTCGAAAAAACTACTTCCTGTGTTTTTTCTCACACGCTCGCGGACGGATAAACCGCCCTTCGCTACGCACGGCGGGTTCCCTTCCATGGGAACCTATAGCGTTCATCGGCTATCCAAATATATATAAATACCTTAAATATATTATACGTTTTATTACTATCTTACTTTTTAAGCGGTCGTGAGTCTGTTCAGCTCGAAAAAACTACTTCCTGTGTTTTTTCTCACACGCTCGCGGACGGATAAACCGTCCTTCGCTCCGCACGGCGGGTTCCCTTCCATGGGAACCCTGGGAACCTGCTCGGGTAATCTGTTCGGCTGTTCTCTGATGAATGCCTTAGATGCTCCTCCCCCTTTTTAAAAGGGGGAAAGAGGGGGATTTACCTATTTCCCCCTGAGTTTCTTCTCCAGCACTTTGGCATCCTTTGTTTTTCCGAGCTTTTTATATATATCGACAGTTTTTCTTAAACTTTGTTTCGCATATTTTGATTCGGGAAAGAGGTAGTAACCCTTCATGTATGCCGCGGCGGCCTGCTCCGGCTGTTTTTTCGCCTCCAGCAGTCTGCCCTGATTAAAATATGCCCCGGGCATAACGGTAACATTTTTACTTGCCAGCATGTCCTTAACAGTCTGCTCGTTTTTCAGAAGCTCTGCCCCGCCGAGGAGAGACAGATACCTGTCCATCCCTGCGTAGTAAAGCTCAGAGTCCCTTTCCTTAAAATATTCCGCAGATTTAAGCACTTCCGCAGGGTTTCCCGACACCTCGGCTATCTTGCTGTTGGCAAGCTCCCTGAACCTTTCTGATTCTGTAAGCTGAAGATATATCTTAACAGCGGCGGCCGAGTCCTTGGCCTCTGTGCAGTCCGCTTTAAGGAAAAGAGCATCCTCCTTCGAACCGCCGATAGCCATAAGCCTGTCGGCATCGGCTATGCACTGCTCAAGCCTTCCCGTGTTTTTGAAAAGCCTTCCGCGGAGGAGATACCCCTCACGCACATACTGGGAATCCGGAAATTCACCGAAAAAGCGGTTAACCATCTTGGTTGCCAGATCGATCTCTTTGAGATCTATGGCAAGCCTCGCGGCCTGAATGAGCAGGAAGTCCTTTCTCTCGAACCTGCCCAGTCCGGTAAGCGACATCTCTCCGGTTTTCAGGAACTCTGTCTTCATGTTTCTTGCGGCATAGCCGGAAAGCAGGCCGTAAACTGAGTCGAATATTGCATAATCTTTTGCGATGAGCGATCTGTAGATAGGCTCGGCATCAGTGTAGCGCTTCATGGAGGTGTAGACCTTAGCTCTGAGCAGAAGGTTTTTCGGCTCGTTGTCCGTGGAGTTCAGCAGTTCAAGAACGCGCTTGTAGTCACCTGCGAGAAACAGGCTCTCCGTCAGAGTGTCAAAAAACTGCATATCCGCAAAATGCTTTTTATATATTTTAACAGCCTCGTCATGCTGATCCAGTTTCAGATATGTAAGCATGAGCAGGTAATCAGTCTCTTTTTCAGTGTGGGGAACTTTTTTCAGTTCGGCCAGAACGCCTTTGAAGTCTTTTTTGTTGTAAAGTATTGCGGCGCGCAGCTTGGAGGCTTTTTCTCCCTGAAGACTGCCGAGAAGCCCCTCCGCCGCTTCGTATTTCTGCCCGCCGATGGCTATTTCCGCTTTAAGCAGCTTGCAGTCATCGGTGAAGCAGTCCTCAACCAGCATCAGCGCATCAGCCGTTCTTCCCCGAAGATAGTAAATCTGTCCCAGAACATAGCGGGCTATTTTAACCTTTTCGTCCTCCTCGCTGGAGTCAATGTATTTAAGCAGGAGGAACTCGGTTTTTGAAATATCAGTGCGGAAATATGCTATGCCGCGGTAGAAATACGCGCTCTCCATGAGCTCACGGCTGAATATTATGCTGTCCAGACGGCGCACCGCCTGAGGGTAGTCCTTGCCGGCCATAGCCGCAAGACCGTTGTAGTAGTTTATGTAATCATTGTTGGTTTTCTTGTCAAACCTGATACTGTCGCCGAAGGCGGGATCAAGAGCGGGGAACATCTGCCTGACATAGAAGAAGAAAACGTTCAGCCTGTTTTCATCTGCCTTCAGTTTCCCAGTAAGCTCGGCCGCTCTGTTTATGTTCCTGCCGAGAACTGCGAGTTTGGCGTTCAGGACATTTTTCGCCTCGCCCTCAGGCATGGAATTCACAAGCTTTTCAGCTCCGGTTCTGTCGCCCCTTGAAATAAGGGTGTCGGCTATCATGGGAGCGGTATTCGCGGTTGCTTTGCCGGCAAGCTTCGCCACCTCTTCCGGTTTGCCGAGAAGATAATCCGCCACCACTGCAAAATCATACATATAAGGGAACCTGTCAAAAAGCTCCTTCTGCTCCGAGGCTGTTTTCTCTATCCGGGCATAGTCCTTTCTCTGCATAAGAGAATAGAGGTAGGTATAAAGTGAATATTCGGTAAACTTCGGCTGTTCACTGCCGGCGGCAATAACCGCAGAGTAGTTTTTTGTGTTGAAGTAATATGAAAAAAGGCTGTCCGTGGCAATATCGCCTGCCGCACCGCCTGATTTTATAACTGTTTTAAGAATATCCGCCCCGCCGGAGAGATTGCCTGTTTCCATAAGCGAAAGACCGTAAAGGAGCGAGCATTCCTGTATATAAGGCGTTCCTGTGAGTTTCTCCCTGTATTTTCCGTAGGATTCAATAACCTGAATATATTCCTTGCGGATGAAGTTTTTCACAATGTTGTTGCGGTAAGCCCTTTCCCCCACAAATACGGATGAAAGGCTTGTGCCGAAACTGCCGGAATACATGCCACCCGGCTCTGCGGAGGAATACTCCTTTTCCTGAGTGTTTTCCAGCCGGAAGCTTTCCTGTTTTATGTAGGTATCAAACCCCGAAGCGACATTGAACGAGAGTGAAACGTCCATGTAGGAAGGTGCCACGCTGAACTTGGAGATATCCTCGCCCGTGAACGCAAATTCAGGGATGAGGACATCAGCAGCCGCAGGCAGAGACACAAAGATAAAAAGAAGACAGGAGACGGCCAGTTTTCTCATTATTCGTTTTCGATCTTCTTTTCCGGCGAAGTGGCGTCAGAACATCCGCCTTCACACCCGACTATACCGCTGAAAAGCGAAACAGCCACGACAAGAACCATAAAAAGCCTAGTTAATTTCACCGCCGTCCTCCGTTGATTTTAATTTATTATAAAGCCCGTGATGCGTCATATCAAACATAAGAGGAGTAACGCTGACATATCCCTGCGAAACCACATAATCGTCCGATTCCTCACGGTCGTCCCTTTTGTATTCCTCTCCTGTCAGCCAGAAATATCTGTTCCCTTTCGGGTCTTCCCTCACTGCAAAGCTGTCCAGAAACTTGGTGTTGCCCTGAACGGCATATTTCCAGCCTTTCAGTTCGTCATACTCAAGAGGGGGAACATTAACATTCAGCAGTATTCCGTTGTCTGTTTCCATATGATAAAGCTTTCTCGCGAAAAAAGCGCCTACCTTTGCCGCAGGCTCAAAGTTGCGGCATCTTTTCGAGGCGAGGCTGACAGCTATGGACTTTATGCCCAGCATAGCCCCTTCGGTCGCGGCGGAAACAGTGCCGGAATAAATTACGTTTGTGGCGACATTCGCACCGTGATTAATGCCGGAAACGACGAGATCCGGCTTTTCGGCGACGATATTTGAGAGGGCAATCTTCACACAGTCCGCAGGGGTTCCCTTCACCGCAGTGCCGAAAAACTTGCCGTATCTGTAGAACTCCTCCGTGCGGAGGGGATCGTAAATTGTAATGGCGTGCCCAACGGCGGACTGCTCTGTCAGCGGGGCAACAACGGTGACATCAGCAAACTCGGACAAGGCAAGGTAAAGCTGATATATGCCGTCGGAGTAGATTCCGTCATCGTTTGTAAGCAGAATTTTCATAAATCACCCGTAGTTTGAGGCATATGCTTTAAACAAACGCCACATCCAACCATACATGAAGCGGGGAGTTTTTTCAAGCGGGTCAATTGTTAGGAAAATTTTAAACTCACAAAGTTCAAAGCTGTTCCGCGGGGCGCATAACCACTTCAACATCTGCGGGCTCCGGTAAAGCCGGCACGGGAGATATAGTGAGGATTAGTCGTTTACGCCGATAATAACTGATGACGCCTTGAAAGCGCCTGATATTCTGCTGCCTTTCTCAAGGCCGAGCGCGGCTAGTGATTCTTTGGTGATTACGCCTGTCAGCTCGCTTCCGCCTTCAAGCTTGATTGTTACGAAGGCATTGACTTCACCTGCGTCAAGCTCTTCCACTGAGCCTGTGAGGAAGTTTCTCACACTGAGCTTATCCTTAACGGACGGGTCGGCAATTATTACTGAGGAAGCCTTTATCATGGCGAAAGCCTCGCCTCCGGCTTTAAGCCCTAGTCTTTCCACACTTGATTTTGTGATTGTGGCGGCTATTTCGTCTCCGCCCTTTATTGACAGAACAATCTCTGCGCTGACCTTACCGAGATTAATCTCTTTGACCTTGCCGAAATACTGGTTTCTCACACTTGTTTTCACATTCAGCCTCCGGAGTGCTGTCAGGAGTTCATCCAGATCGTGGATGCTCTCCTGAATCTCAGACATGATATTACCCAGCTTCCCGTTAACGAGATCGTATGAAGTGATGAGCTTCCGGGCATAAGGGCTCAGTTCAGCTCCGCCGCCGCCTGTGCCGCCTGTTTTTTTGAGAACAAGCGGGCTCTCGCTCACTTCGTTCATAACATGGATGGCATCCCACGCAGCCTTGTAGCTCAGTCCCACATGCTTTGCCGCCTGCGAGATAGAACCTGTCTCGGCGACAGCTTTAAGAAGGTTTATCCTGCCTGCGCTGATAAAGAAATTATCTGCGGCGTCAAACCCTAATTCGCCTTTAATCTTCATACAAAGCACCGTTATATAGCTTGGTATATAACGTTATATACCCTAAATATCTGTGTGTCAATACTCCGTTCGGTATCTGAATGTTTTTGACGGCACTTAAAAAACATTATCCGGATACCCCGCAAACTGCCGCGGAATATCCGGATTCATCGCTTTGTCCATACCTGTCTGAAACATGCCAGCCGTCGAACAGCGGCCTTTTTATATCATAGCCAGAAGTTTTTTCACCGTTTTTTCGATCCCTTCGGCGACTTCCGGTATGCTCTGCCCCAGCATGTACGCCGGGGAGGTTACTATTTTGTTTTTTTCATCCGCCACAAAGTCCTTCACAGGGCAGTTCACATGGGCTGTTCCCAGTGCTTCCACAGCCTTGGCAGTGCCTGCATCGTCTCCAATTGTCACGGATGTTTTCACCCCTGTTCCCTCAAGGGCTTTGGCGATTATCACCGGAGCAATGCACACCGCGCCGAGAGGCTTTTTAGCCAGAACAGTTTCACGGACTATGCGGAGAACATCGCTGTTAATGCCGCAGTCAGCGCCTTTCAGGGCAAAATCCGTCAGGTTTTTTGCCGCTCCGAACCCGCCGGGGAAAATCAGCGCGTCAAAATCGCTCACTTTAACATCGGCAAGGTTTTTTATATTGCCTCTGGCTATGCGCGAGGACTCGGTGAGAACATTTCTCTTCTCTCCGGCGGATACTTCGCCCTTGAGATGATCTACCACATGAAGCTGCTCAATATCAGGAGCCATGCAGATTGTCTCCGCTCCGTTCTTCTGGAGAAAATAGAGCGTGAGAACGGCCTCATGTATCTCGGCTCCGTCAAAAACTCCGCAGCCGCTTAAAACAACTCCGACCTTCGGCATATAACCTCCTTAATCTGATAATTCAAAATTTGCCATCCATGGAACCATGGAACCGTGTAGACAAATTTTAACCGCCTTAATCCTGTTTTTCAAGTGAACGGGCGATTGATTCGGTTATTTCAAGGCTTCTGCGTGTGCAGTCGTTCAGGGCTATGCCGTGCAGGACGTTTCCGCCCACGTAAACACCGCCGATCCTTCCGCAGATGGATTCGACAGCCTTAACCTTTTCGGCGTGGCCGGGGTAATACTGCGGGATGGCTTTGTCCCAGCGGAAATGTTTATGGTGAACGGGTTTTGCGGTTATTCCCAGAGTGTCCTTAATCTGGTCATATGCTATGTCCACAAGCTCCTCATCGGTCTTGGCCATGAGCGATCTGCCCAAGTCAGTATCTCCGCCCATGATTACCCTGACGAGTTTTTTATCCTTGGGTCTTCTGGAGGGGAATATGGAGGAGGTGAAAAGCGCGCCGAGAATCTTTTTATTTTCAAGTTTGGGAATGAGATAGCCGAAGCCGTCCAGTTCGTCCTTAACATCAGCCTCATTAAAGCCGAGCCCAGCTACAAATGCCGGAGAATAAGGTATTCCCGCCATTATTTCAGCCAGTTCCTTATCAAGCGTGCTGAAAAACTTTGCCGCCTCATAAGCCGGAGCGGCGGAGACTACATTATCAAAGTAGTATTCGCCTTTGGAGGTGACAAGCCTGAACCCGTTTTCGCCCTTATGCACTTCGTTGACGGTGCAGTCCTTGATTATCTCAACTCCGGCGCACTTCTCCTCAAGGTCGTTTACGCCCTGCATGAGTCCGCCTATGTATGATGTAAGCACGCCGCCGGGGCCTGCGGGGCCGCTTTTCTTCTTAGGTTTTTTGAGCATCCCCTTAAAGAGTCCGCCGTATTTTGATTCAAGCTCGCAGATAACCGGAAAAGCGGATTTAAGGCTGAGCTTCGCCGCATCCCCTGCAAAAACACCGGAAACCATCGGCGCGATCATATAATCCGCCGCTTCCTGTCCGAGCCTGCGTATGGCAAATTCCTGAACAGTTTCATCATGGTCGTCCTTCTTCTGGGGAACAAGAAGCTCGCCCATCAGCCTGATTTTGCCTTTGAAGCTGATCAGGTCGGTCTTGAAGAATGCCGGAGCGCTTTCGGGAACCCTTATAAGCCTGCCGTAGCGCATGATAAAGCGCTTGCGGGCGGCATCATTGCTTCTCAGAAGATTTCCGCCGAGACCTGCATCCTCAAAAAGCTGCACAGTGTGCGGTTTGCTGTCCAGAAAGCCGTTCGGGCCTGCTTCGATTGTAAATCCGTTTTCACTAGCTGTTCCTATGCAGCCGCCGAGCCTGTCATCCTTTTCAAAAAGTGTGACAGAAACCCCTTCCACGCGTGAAAGCCAGAAAGCCGCGGACAAGCCCGCTATTCCTCCGCCGATAATACCTACTTTCATAAATAAACCTTCCTTTTTTTACCTAAAAACAGCCGCCGAATATCTCCGAAGATCTGTTAACAGGCACTATTGCCTTGCTGATACTGCCGTATGAATCTATCAGACGGCATATACCTTCAAGCTCTCCGCGGTCTACGCCGCTTTTATCAGCCCATGAAACCCTCTGGAGCTTCATGAGTATTCTTTCTTTTTCATCAACACTGTTAACAAGGTTCTGAAGCATCATTTCCACATACTCTTTTGCGCCTTCATAATCCAGCTTCATCTCCCTTGCTATCTGATCGTGGTAGCTCATCACCGCCAGATAGTCAAACCCCGCTTCCAGAAGCATATCCACCGACTGGGAATACCAGCTTATCCCCTTCATGGAATCTGCAGGAGTTTCATAGTATATATTCGCGGCAAAACGCACCGACGGATTGCGCACCAGAACAGCCTGCCTCAGTTCTCGGAAGAAATCCGCCATTTTCTGTGCTTTCCAGTGTGCCCATGGAATATATGTATCGTTGCAGCCGCCGGGAACCTTAGTGCGGTTTTCCCTTTCAAGACAGCCGAAAAGATCGCCAGAGGTGAGCATAACTCCTGTGTCCATGTAATAGGCATGCAGGGCGGACAGGCTTGCCCCTTCCCTGTGGCGCATTATGAAATCATCCTGAAAGAGGATTCCGTCTATGTCGTATGCAGCCAGATCCTCAAAAAGGCGCACGAGCTTCCGCCTCACTGCGGACATGAAAATACTCGCGCCGTAGCCCTCACCCGTGCCCTGACCGTCTGCGAAGGTTTTTTCCATAAGGAGTGGAGTCTTGAGGAAAGAGAGAGTGCGCGTAGCCATCCATGCGTAAAGCTTTATGCCTCTTTTGTGCGCCTCTTCTATCATCACGGGGAGGAGATCATCCACAACGCATGCTTCATCAGTCTGAAAATAAACACCTGTTGTGCATTCGCTGTTTTTGAGGAAGTGGTATCTGTCTGAGGAGTTATGGAAGACACGGAAGAAAACAGTGTTGCCCCCCTGCTTCTTCACCTCATCAAAGAACCTGCCGGGGTTTTTCTCATAAGCGGGGTCAAGCACGAACACCTGAACACCGTTGAGAAGCGGGCGGGTCTTCTCCAGGAGAGTAACGGAGCCGGCATAAAGGTACGCCGGCAGAAGAAATGTTATAAGCAGTATTATCCGCTTCATAGTTCCGATTTTACGATTATGGGTTCAAAGCGGTATTTCGCCTTTATGTCATCCCGTTTTTTCTGCGCTTCCGCATAGGTTGCGCTGGGCGAGCAGCGGAGCCTGTACCAGATCCCCTTTGCTCCCAGATCTATTCTAACATAATAAATATCGGGAAAATTCTTTTTCAGCTTATTAAGCTCGGCTTTCGCAGTCGCCTCATCCTTGTAGGCGGCAAGCTGGAGAACATAAGCGCCCTTCGCGGGGGCTTTCGGGGTTTCCTTCACAGCCGTTTTGGGTTCA
>JBFWJG010000012.1:0-48661 GCA_050253335.1 Deferribacterales bacterium
CACGACGCTCTTCCGATCTATGACCCTTATCCTCTCTGCGGTATTCATGGCGGCATCTTTTTCCGCTCATGCGGCAAATGTAATCACTGTCGAGAACGAGTGCGTAACCGTCGAGGATATTTTCCCGAACATCGGCATAAAGGATCAGGTTTTCTGCGGTCTTGACTACGGCGAGACAAGAAAGCTCAGCACTCAGCTTGCCGCGCATATCATAAACAAGCACAACATAAAAGCCGCCCCGGGCGAGGCCTATTTCAACCGTAAAGGTAAAAAGATAGACCAGACGGAGATAGAGGCGAAGATATATGAAAAGCTCTCCCTGATATATCCCCACGCGGAGCTTCAGATTGATAAAATCCGCATCCAGAGCGATATATACACCGGAGCGGACGGCAGATTCAGCATCGATATACCAAATCCCAGAATCGGTGGGATGTACGGCAGGCTGAACAACGGCTTCAAGGAGATCGGCTTCACCGTTTATGTGAAAGGCTACATGGAAGTTTTTGTCACCACAGACAGAATCAGGAAAGGCGACAGCATAGCAAACTATGTGAAAACGGAGAAAGTTGAACTCTCAAGACTGAGGGGCGAGCCGGTGGCCGATGTCGAAGGGCTGATAGCGGTGCGTGGAATCGGCGCGGGCGTTCCCATCACAGGGGAATATGTTTCCGAGCAGCCCGATCTGCCTGAAGGAGCGGCCGTCAGGCTTGTTTACAGCGGCGGCGGACTGCGCCTTGAAGCAAGGGGAATACTTCAGGAAAACGCCTTCTCCGGCAATATAATAAAAGTAAAGAACGCTGATTCGGGCAAAATAGTTACAGCGAAATATCAGGGCGGAAGAACGGCTGTGGTGAATTTCTGATTTAATAACATTAAACCGTACATCCTGTCGGTTTAATGTACACGCTCACGGCGGGATAAACCCGCCTTCGCTCCGCACGGCGAACTCCCATCCTTGGGAGTTCAAGGCTTAATAACATTAAACCGTACATCCTGTCGGTTTAATGTACACGCTCGCGGCGGGATAAGCCCGCCTTCGCTACGCACGGCGAACTCCCATACGGAGGCTTTAGTTTTAACAACAGCTTCCCCCTTTATCAAAGGGGGACAGAGGGGGATTTATTGATATACCCGCCCCCGCATGCTCTGAAAAGCATCACTTCGAACCCTCAGAGGTGAAGCGGTCTCTCAGCGTCTCATCAAAACAGGGAAATATATTCCCCCTTCCAACCGCCGTATACCATAAATATCTGATAATTTGCAATTTACCATCTTTGGCACGTTTCTTTCTATTACATCTCCGAATCCCTTCACAGAGGTGTACAATGAGCACAGGAACAAGAAAATTTTTCACGGCAGGTCTGGTTCTTTCTGCCCTTCTCATATTCTCCGGCTGCGCCAAGCAGTACGACTTTGAGCCTGAAGCATACAAACCCAGCTACAAGGAAGACATTGAGCGCTACGCCATGCAGCAGAGGGAAAAAGTTCCGACAGCCTCCCTCTGGGCGGATTCAGGAGTGAGAGGAACACTTTTCCTTGACTACAAAGCCCGTCAGGTCGGCGATCTCATTGTGGTGAACATTGTGGAATCATCCTCCGCCAGCAACTCCAACTCAACACAGACAAGCAAATCAGGCAGCAACAACTCCTCAGTAACAGCCGCTCTTGGGCTTCCCCTTAACCTCGGCATGAGCAACTTTCTCGGCACAGGCGGCGAGTTCAGCCCGACCATCGGCACAAACACGTCAGAATCCTTTGCAGGAAACGGAAGCAAAAGCAAATCCGATTCAGTGAGCGCCACCATAGCCGCAAGGGTGATTGAGATTCTCCCCAGCGGCAACCTTGTGATCGAAGGCAACCGCGAGATAATAGTCGATCAGGAAAAACAGATAATAAAACTCACCGGAGTAATCAGGCAGAAGGATATAAGCGCCGAGAACACTGTTCTCTCCACTTCCATTGCCGATGCCCGCATATCCTACAGCGGCAAGGGCATAATCTCCGATTCCAATAAAAAAGGCTGGCTGGGAACTGTTCTCGGCTGGGTATGGCCCTTCTAGGAGCTGATGAAATGAAGAAATTTGCCGTAATACTCCTTATTTTTTTCATAGGCCTTGAGGCTTCCGCAAACGTAAAAATACGCGACCTTGTGAACATAAAAGGGATCAGAGACAACCAACTTATAGGCTACGGCCTCGTTGTGGGGCTTAACGGCACAGGGGACAAAACCGGAACAGAGTTCACCATACAGTCCCTTGTGAACATGCTGGAAAGAATGGGAATAACCGTCAACAAGGATGATGTTAAGGTAAAAAACGTTGCCGCTGTGATGGTTACGGCAAAGCTTCCCGCCTTTGCGAAGAACGGCAGCAAGACAGACGTGGTTGTCTCCTCCATTGGCGACGCCAAGAGCCTTGAGGGCGGAACGCTTCTCATGACGCCCCTTTCCGCCGCGAACGGACAGACCTACGCAGTGGCGCAGGGTCCCATATCGGTCGGGGGGATGAATGTTTCCTCCGGCGGAGCGGGAGCGGTAAAAAACCACCCCACAGTGGGAATGATCCCCAACGGCGCGCTTGTTGAAAGGGAAATAGACTTCCAGATGAACACCAATTTCTTTGAAATAGCATTCAACACATACAACATGACAAACGTTGTAAGGGCAAAAGACGCCATCAACGCATACATCGGCTCTGATGTGGCTTCCATAACCTCGCCCACAAGCATCAAAGTGGATATACCGGACGTTTTCCGCACTAACTTTTATGATTTCATGGACTCAGTGCTCAGCATACCCGTTGAGCCCGCAGGCAAGGCGAAAGTGGTTGTGGACGAGCGCACGGGGACAATTGTTATGGGCGCCGATGTGCGGATAAGCACCGTTGCGGTCTCCCACGGAAACCTCACCATAACAATAAGCAGCACGGTGGACACCGAGCGCAACCTCTTCAACCCGTTTGAGGAGACCACAACGGAAACCACTAATATCCAGGTTGAGGAAGAGCCCAACAAGCTGATGGTTGTGCCCGAAGGGATAAGCATAAGCGACCTTGTGAAGGCGCTGAACTCCATAGGCGTAACCCCCAGAGACCTCATTTCGGTTCTTCAGGCCATCAACTCCGCAGGTGCTCTGCACGGCGAGCTGGAGGTGATGTAATGTTCGCAGAAACGGTCAGGGAAGCCAAAAGCTTTGACGGCTACACCACGATTGACAAGGAAAAAAGGCTTAAAGAGGCCTGCCAGGACTTCGAGGCTATGTTCTACGACATGATATATAAAACCATGCGTAAAGCCACCATGGAGTCTGACCTTGTAAAGAAAAGCGCAGGCGAAAAATACTTCACAGAGATGCTTGACACTGAAATGTCAAAAAAAGCCGCTGAAGAGTCCAAGGGCGGCATAGGCGACATGCTTTTTGAGCAGATGAAGAAATATCTTCCCGGATCGGATCAGGGAAACAATTACCACGGGGAAAAGAAAACTGATCTCAAAAACCCCTACAACAGCGCAAACACGCTGATCGGCAACAGAAAAGGCAATGGCATAAACGTTGCTATTTAATAACTAAGAACGAGATTGCGTGAAAGGCAAGTTTCACTGGAAACTGAAGGCAAATACTGCTAAAGTTGGAATGTAATCTGCCGATATATAAGACATCGGAGGAGCATTGACATGAGGATCGAAGACAAAATCAGCCTCTCGCTGAAAAAAACTGAACAGTCTGAACAGGCAAAAGCGAAGAAGAGCGAATCTTCCTCTGCGAAGAAGTCTGCCGAAACTGACAGCGTGTCCTTATCCTCCGGCGCCAAAGAAGCAGTTGCCATTTCCAAGAAGCTTAAAGCGGCTTCCGACATACGCATTGAACTTGTAAACGAAATCCGCGGCAAAATCGAAAACGGAACCTACGAGGTTTCCGGCAGACAGGTCGCGGAAAAAGTTGTCAATGCGGCCATAGACGATATTTTCTAAAAAAGCCCTTTCCCGCACATCTCGACCCCCCGCATATGGAGGCAAGGGATGGACAGATTCAGA
Source organism: Deferribacterales bacterium (assembly GCA_050253335.1). Taxonomy (GTDB): domain Bacteria; phylum Chrysiogenota; class Deferribacteres; order Deferribacterales; family Geovibrionaceae; genus Geovibrio. The sequence goes on from JBFWJG010000012.1 coordinate 4,036, forward strand.
AACCTTCTTGATATACTGAAGTCGCAGTGCGAGCTTTATTCTGAGCTTGCGTCCGTTATGGCGCTTGAGAAAGAAGCCGTAGCCAGATGGAATGTCGATGACACGCTGGAACTCACCAAGCGCAAGGATACCCTTGTTTATAAGGAGAAGATCCTTGAGGAAGCCAGACGCACAATAATCAAAAAAATCAGCATGGATGAAGGCAGGGACGAAATATCTCTGTCTGAAATTATAGATCTCGCGGACGGGACGGAGCTCAGGAGTGAGTTCAATCAGGTGCGCACTAACCTGAAAAACGTAATGCACAGGCTTAATGATGAAAACCTCGCCCTCAAGATCCTCTACAGGACAAACATAAGCCTTGTGAACGACTTTTTCGACAGGCTGGGCATCACCGCAGGCAGCACCTACGGCACACAGGGCAAGCCCAGAGGCGTAAACTCCCTGCTTGACAAAAGAGGATAGGAGGGCGCCGTGTCCAATATTTTCGGCATATTCAACAGCGGTATTTCAGGGCTGATGGCCTCTCAGGCCGGCATAGACGTGACAGGCCACAACATAGCCAACGTCAATACCGCAGGCTACTCCAGACAGACAGTGAGCCTCACCACTCAGACCCCCAATATCAACGGCTCGCAGGTTTTCGGCAGAGGCGTTCAGATAACGTCCATCACAAGGGTTTATGATGAAATCCTCGCTGAAAGCATACGCAACGAACAGTCTCAGCTCAGCTATTACACCTCCATACAGACCACGCTTTCCAAAGTCAGCGTGTATTTCAATGAGCTTGAGGACGGTTCCGGCCTTGGGGAATCGCTGAGAGACTACTTCGACGCATGGCAGGATCTCGCCAATAACCCTACAGATCAGGCTGAGGAAGCTCTCGCGAAAAGAGTGACCCTTGTTGAAACCACAAATACGCTCACCCAGAAGATACAGAGCAGCTACAACCAGCTTGAAAGCTTCAGAGAGGAAGCGGACTATAATATCTCGTCATACGTTGATGAAATAAACCAGCTCACTGAGGCGCTCGCGGAGATAAACGGACAGATAGCCAAGGTGGAGTCACTGGGCAACACGGCAAACGACTACCGTGACAAAAGGGATCAGATCCTTACCAGACTCTCCGAACTTGCCAATGTGAGCGTAAATGAGAAATCAAACGGTCAGGTTACGGTGTACCTCGGCGGAAGCGCACTGGTGGACGACAAAGTCAATTACAAGCTTTTCGCGGAAGGCGATAACAACAATAACGGGCACTACAGAATAACATGGGGAACAGCCATAGACTCCAAAGGGCAGACCGACCTCACGTCATTCATTACGGGCGGCGCTATAGGCGCTGAACTCGCCGCAAGAGACGAAGTGGTGACAAACTACATGTCTCAGCTTGACGAGCTTGCCGTAACCCTCATAAACGAAACCAACAGAGTGCATTCTCTCGGTCAGGGCGTTAACAGGTTCACACAGATGACCTCAAATAACGGCGTGCCCAACCCTTCCTTTGTGTTTTCGCAGGAGCCGGGTGCATTCCCCACGGAACAGATAACAAAAGGCACAATGAGGATAACAGTTTACGACTCTGACGGGGAACCCGCCGGAACCTACGATATAGACATTGATCCGGACAGGGACAACCTCAACAGCGTGATACAGAAAATATCCGCGGCGGACGGAGACCTGACAGGCGGAAAGCTTCAGGCATCAATCTCGCTGGACAACACTGTGAAAATCTCCACCGAGGCGGGTTATACCTTCGCCTTCACGGAGGATACCTCAAACTTCCTTGTGGCGGCGGGGCTGAACTCCTACTTCTCGGGAACAGGGGCAAACGATATTAAGCTTTCAAACCTCATACAGGAAAACAACCTGTACATCGCAACCGGAACAAGCGGAGCCGCAGGGGACAACACCGTCGCCGCGAAGCTCGCCAACCTCAAATTTGAGAAAGTTTTTGAAGAACAGGGGATAACCATAGACGGCTTTTACAGCTATTTTGTGGCCACCCTCGCCAGCGAGAAAAATCAGGCGGACACTTTTGTAACAACAATAACCTACTCCCTCAGCGAGCTTCAGCTCAAGATGGAGGAAATACAGGGCGTTTCCATGGACGAGGAACTCACCAACCTTATGAGATTCCAGCGTTCATACGAGGCAAGCGCCAGATTCATAACCACGGTTGACAGCATGATAGACAAGCTGATCAACGGCACGGGACTTGTGGGCAGATAATAGCAGGGTGCTGATATGAGAGTTACTTACAATTACATGACAATGAGATACCTCACCGGAATCCAGAACAACCTCAACGGTGTTTCAAACGGTCTGGACGCGGTCACGAAGGGGCGGAACCTCCTCACTCCGGAGCAGGACCCGGTAAGCTACATCTCCGCCCTCACCATACAGACCATGCTTGATGAATCCGCTCAGTTCAAAAGGAATGCGGAAAACGCCCTTACATGGCTCAGCAACGGCGATAATGAGCTTCAGTCCGCATCCAGCCTGATCAGTAAAGCGCTGAACGAGTACGCCATTTACGGCATGAACGACAGCCAGAGCACAGAAAGCCGTCAGGCTCTCGCAGGGGATGTTCAGGGGATAATCGAAGGTCTGCTCAATGTGGGCAACGCCTATTACAACGGTCGCTACCTTTTCTCCGGACACGCCACACAGACCAAGCCTTTCCAGACTCAGGAAAGGCAGGTAAGCTCCGTGGTCTCCAACATAAACGGCGCTGACGCCATGGTGCAGAAGCAGTACAACGACATGCCGGAACTCAAGGAAGGCTCCTACACCATGAAGGTGACCGTCACCAACGGCATCGCCTCTGTTCAGCTTTTTGACAAAAACAACAATAAAGTGCTCTTGGATACAAACGGAACCGATGAAACGGCAGGAAAAGGGAACAACACGTCCTATACACTCACCACGGCCTACTCAAAAGGCATGGTAATAAACACAGGCACAGGGGCAGGGGTCAAGCTGCCTGACGCCGACATGGAAGGGCGCACCCTCACCACAACTTTTTACTACAAACCGGGCGACAACGTAAGCTATTACGGCGATGAAGGAATAGTCACCACCAAAATAGGCTACAGTCAGGATGTGGACATAAACATGACCGGACAGGAAATCTTTATGGAAACATACAAGACCCTGCGCGGAACAGTCACCAACACCGTCAACGGCCTCTATGCCACACCCACGACCTACTTCTCCTCCCTTGACGGAGCAAACGCCATGCTGGCGGATTCCATAAGCATAAACGGAACCGACCACAACGGCTATAAAATAGGCATAGCGAAGCTTACCGCTCCCGCTGCCGTCACACTTGACATGGCGACAGCCACCAAGGCGGAAAGAACAGTCACACTGAAATACGCGGATGAAGAGTTTGAGCTGACCCTCGATCAGAAAGGGTACAATGATATAGACGAAGTGATCTTCGAGCTTAACAGAAAACTGGAGAACGAAGGTCTCGCTGACGAGATTCAGGCTGTTAACGACGGCGACAGGGTTATGTTCATAACCACAAGAAGCGGCGACAGGGTGCAGCTTGATCTCAGGGGCACAGTGAACAACAAGCTTGGATTCACCGACCCTACCCCTTCCTCGACAACGGATTTCACATACTCCGCCAAAGGCAAGGATACTGTATTCGAAATAGGCTACAGCAGCTTTGACCAGCCGGTGACCATAGAATATAAAAACGAAACCCTCACCGGAGGGAACGACAACAGAGCAAATTTCCCCGCGGGAGTAAATGAAATCTTCGTGAACGGAGTCGCCATGAGCTTCACCGTCAACGCAGGGGACACAGCGGAAGATATTCAGAATACAATAAATCAGACTCTGAAAGACAAAGGGTTCGCCTTCACTGTCACGGCTCAGGTGGAATCAACCCCCACGGCAGATATGTATGACCTCACGCTGAAGCTCCACAACGTAAACTACGGAGACGACACATTCCTCTCAGCCAAAGTGGACACGGCGGACGGCGTAAACGATTATCTCACCGCAAATCCGAAAAACTCGGACTACCCCACAACAACCGAAAAAAGGCTCGGGGATTTTCTCACGTTTGTGGAAAACCTGTATGATAACGCCGTGGACGCGTCCCTTGTGGACGGCAAGCTGGTTGTTCAGGACATAAGAAGCGGCTCCAGCAGGCTCACTTTCAACATAAATGAAGAGAACACCGGAATAGGCTACCCCATGCTTGAGCAGTCGGTGAAAGTCAGTGGGAAATACACCGGCACAAGGGACGACAAATGGTCCTTCAATGTTGTTATGCAGGCCGCCAACCCCATGGATCCCAGTGATTTTGACAAAATAGTCGTCAGCGTCACAGACTCCAAAGGGAACAAGGTCTCCACACAGACACTCAGGCAGGACGCCTACCATGGCCAGGAGATTGAGATAACCAAGGGGGTAAAAATTTCCCTCGGACAGGTCACAAACTCCACAAGCTTCACTCTTGACCTCAACGCAGGCGCAAACGTGAGCTTCGGCGATATAAACGTGATAGAGGAAGGGAAAAACGTGGATACGTTCCGCTCCCTCAAGAACCTCTACAACGCTCTGAACCTCGATATCCCCGAACAGGGGATAGGTGCGCCCAGCGCATGGAGGGACACAGCGCTGAACTCAACCGCAACCCCATATTTTGACGGAACATTCAGGGGGAACTATAACGATCTTTTCAACTTCCAGATACTGACAACCAACAGCCTCAGCGAGATGTATGTCCAGTCCGAGCTGAAGAGTGTTACCTCCGAAGTAAACTATACAGCTAACAGCGACATTGATTTCGATCTTGTCGTAAAAGACGGAAACAATGTTTATACCAGAAACATCTTCATAGACAGAGACAGCATCTTCGCTTCAGTTGAAAGCCCCGCAGCGGGCACAGAGCCCGCGCGCCTCAGCTTCACGGAGCCGGCAGGCCTCACTTTCTACTATCAGGACGGAGGAGTCTGGACAGAAAGCGCCGTTAGCGTTCCCGCAGGAAACTACGCCAGTTTGAACGATATAGTTACGGCAATAAATACAGCCCCCGGCCTTCCGGCGGGAGTAACGGCAAATGCCGACCCCGACGGCACAATAAGCTTCACGGCGGGCGGCACGGTTACGAACCTCAATGTTTCCGGCGATGCGGACAGCGCTCTCGGTTTTGACTCATTCGATCCGGGAGAACTGATCATCAACACAGTAAATGATATGATCTCCACGGATGCTGATCTGGCAGGTCTCGGAGTACGTGCTTACAACAACGGCGGAAAGCTTGAGATATTCTCCGGCTCGGGAACCCACGAGATCTCCATGAACGCCAACAACGAAGGCACAGGGATGACATTCTTCCAGACTTACAGCCCCACGAAGGCCCAGAATGCCGCTCCGCTGGCTTTCAGCACAAACAAGGTGCTGGATCTCACTTACTACGACACAGCCTCTGATACATGGACAACAACGCAGGTAACTTTTCCCCCTGATATTTCAGGGGAGTATGCAGATGCTGCCACCCTTGCGGCGGCTGCGGCCGGACTTCCCGCGGATATTACAGTCACGGCGGACAATAACGGAAACCTCAGCTTCACGGCGGGCGGAACCCTGACAAATCTTTCTGTTTCCGCAAACACCGCCCTCAGCGGCGAGAACGTGTCCGTACTCGGCTTTTATAAAACCGCATCGGCAGACAGCATAACCGCCGCCGGCTCACCCAAGCTTTTCCTTAAAGATGCCTCCACAGGCCAGAGGACAATAAGCTTCACCTATAATGACGGAACATCAAAAACCGCTTCCATAACACTTGAGGCTAAAGATTATGATTCCGTGGACGAACTATTAAATGAAGTCACCGACAAGCTCACAAACGCAGGGCTCGGAGCCATAATCAGCGCTGAACTGGTTGACGGGGAAAATCTCTCCTTCGTTTATGACGACACTGTGATAAACAGCTTCCATGTTTCAGGCGATTATGAAAGCACGCTCGGTTTTTCCAAAGCCGGAACAGAAGCGCAGATAAAGGTCACAGGCAGTGACGGGGAGCTCATCTCCATGTACACCATTGACACCGCAAACGAGACATACCACGTTGCGGACGGTGTCTACGGCGGGTTTGATGCCGGCTACCTTTACGCCACCGACTCTTTCACTACCGCTGTCGGCTCCGGAATAGAGTACGAGCTGCCGGTGCTTGAGCAGGCGGAAACACAGATAACAAACTCACTCACCGCAGTGGGTACAAGACAGAACAGGGTGGAAACCTCCATCAACTACTACACGGTGATGAGCACCACCAACGAAGAGATTAAGGCAGGCTATCTGGGAGCCTCGGCCGAGGATCAGAGTGCGGCCATCACTTCATACCAGCTTGCACTGCAGGCTTACCAGACCGCTCTGCAGGCAACAGCGAAGATAATGAATATCTCGCTTCTCAACTTTCTTTAACAGGTAAGAGGTGAATGAAGATGAAATCCAACCTTGCAGAAAACACAGAGGTTTCAATGGAAAAAATAAAAATGTCCTCAACCAAACTGGGTCCGATCGAATACACGGAGAATGATATCATAACACTCTCGGCTCCGCTGCTGGGGTTTCCCGACCTCAGCGACTTTCTGCTGATTTCCAGTGACAAGTCGTTCCCTTTTCTCTGGTTTCAGGCAACGCAGGATCCGGATGTATGCTTCATTCTCATAGAGCCGAAGATATTTCATCCGAACTATGACCCGAAAATCAACAAGCGCGAACTGAAAATACTCGGAATCGAAAAAGATGAGCAGCTTAAAATAGCCGCTATAGTGGTGGTTCCGGAAGACCCGAAAAACGCCACAGTGAACCTGCGCGCCCCTGTTCTGTTAAATACAGAGAAAAAACTGGCAAAACAGGTTATACTGGAAGATGACAGGTGGATGATAAAAGCTCCGCTTTTTGCCGCCAAGGATAAGTGATGCTTGTACTGTCCAGAAAAACGAACGAAAGTATAATAATAGGTGAAAACATAGAGATCCGCATAGTGGAAGTGGCGGGCAAAAGCGTTAAGCTTGGGATAGACGCTCCGAGGGATGTCAGCGTGCACCGCAAGGAGATCTTCGAGGCGATAAAAGACGAAAATATACAGGCCGCCACAAAGGAAAACCTTGTTTCCCTTGTGGACTTCTTCAAAAACCAAAACACATAAAGCTGAGCAGTAGGTCATAATTCCCGGTCTTCAGGGAATTATGATGTGCGCCCCGGGCGGGGCAAATCTTCCTTCACCGCGTTCATAACCCGGCGGGAAAGCCGCCTCCCCGAGGGCTGCGGCATTGCCCAAGCCTTTTCAGACTATCCTTCCTTATCAGCCTCAACAGCGTCGATGCGTTTGTTAAGATCGCTTATCTTTGTGCCGAGGCTCAGCATATACCCGCCGAGAAGAACCCATATTATTGAATAAGCGCCAACTATATACCAGAAATCCTGCATGAATAACTCCTTTATATCTTTTATATTCTTAATCAGCCTCTTCCGGCGACATAGTCGCCTATGCTGATGCGTTTGCGTATGCGTTTCTTAACGGTCTCCCTTTTGCTCATGGAAAGCCTGTCTATGAAGAGAACTCCGTTCAGATGGTCTATCTCATGCTGAAGAGCCCTCGCGAGAAAGCCTTCAGCCTGAACAACCGTTTCCGTTCCGTCTTCTTTCATATACCTGACAACGGCTCTGGACGGTCTGGCAACAACTTCGTATTCGCCGGGGACGCTGAGGCATCCTTCTTCATTGACGTCCGGTTCGCCTGAAAGTTCCAGAATTTCAGGGTTTATAATCTTCAGGAGCGAGTCGGAATCTTCTCCGGCGCTGATATCAACCACAATAACACGCTTATTCACTCCGACCTGCGGAGCGGCGAGACCCACGCCCTTTGCGCTCCGCATGGTGTCCACCATGTCCTCAAGCAGTTTTCTGACAGAATCGTCAACAACCGCCACAGGCTCGTTCTTCTTTCTCAATACTTCATCGGGAAAGGTTTTTATATCAAGAATCACGTCTTTATCTCCTTAGGTACAGGATAAAATAATAGATTTACTCCGAATTTTCAACGCCCTATGAAATCATCATACGAATATTTTCCGAAATAGGCTTTCATAGCCTTTTCGGCGCTTTCACGAAGCCGCTGATCCTTAATTACGGAGCACATATTTCTTACTGTTCTTTCCTCTTTGTCCGTGAGTGTACGGGGCGAAAAAACAGGCTTCTGCTTCTTTCTCGGCGCCTGTCTGAAAACAAAGCGGACATCCTCTGCAATGAGCCCTTTTTCCGCGAGGTTCTCCAGTATCTCATCCTTCATGTGGACAAGCTCGCTGAGCCACATATTGTCGCTCACTGCCACAATGAGACATGTACCGTCAATCTTAACGGGCATAGCGATACCGGCAACCGTGTCCCCCACGGCGTGACGCCATGTATGCGCGAGTGAGGAATGCTCCCTCGCCTCGCCCGCAAGTTTACTCTCCAGCAGCTCCGAGATCTTCTTCATTCTGTTTTTCCGTCTCGGCGAGTATTTTTTCCGCCGCGTCCAGAAGCTCCTTCACGCCATCTTTGGTCAGTGAGCATATCTTAAAAAGGGTTTTCCCTTCCTGTTTTATAAACTCCTCAAACTCAGCGAGGTTCTCAGGCACGGCCGCGTCTGTTTTTGTGGCCGCCACAAGCTCCGATTTATCGGAAACGCTCAGTCCGTATCTTTCAAGCTCGTTTCTGATCATTTTGTAGCGTTCCACCATACCCGAATCATAGTCGGAGGAATCAACAAAGTGAACCAGAACCCTTGTACGTTCTATATGGCGCAGGAATCTCATTCCGAGTCCGGTTCCTTCGTGCGCTCCTTCCACAAGCCCCGGCATGTCCGCCAGAACAAAAGGCTCGCCCAGTGCTCCTCTTACCACACCGAGGTGAGGCACAAGGGTGGTGAAGGGATAGTCCGCCACCTTGGGCTTTGCCGCTGAAACAGCAGAGATAAAAGTGGATTTGCCAGCGTTCGGCATACCGATGATACCCACGTCCGCTATGAGCTTGAGCTCCAGACGGAGGCGTTTTTTCTCGCCGGGTACGCCGTTGGTGAACTCTCTCGGAGCGCGGTGGGTGGAGGAAACGAATGATGCGTTGCCCCTTCCCCCTCTGCCTCCGGCGGCCACCACAATCTGCTCACCCTTCTTTGTTATATCAGCGATAAGCTCTTCAGTTTCTGTGTCATAAATCATTGTGCCCACAGGAACTTTAAGGAGAATATCCTCTCCGCGCCTTCCGTGGAGATCGCTCCCCTTGCCGTGCACGCCTCTTTTTGCTTTGTAAATAGCGTTGTAGGTCAGATCAAGAAGGGTTGTCTTGGAGTCGTCCCCTTCAAGAATAACATTTCCGCCGTTTCCGCCGTTCCCGCCGTTTGGGCCTCCTCTGGGAACATAAGCCTCGCGGCGGAAACTGCAGCATCCGTTGCCGCCCGCTCCGCCTTCAACGTCTATAATCAGTGAATCGACAAATTTCATTTAAAATACCACTTCCAAATTTTTATCTGCAACCAGCTCAAAGGTCACAGTATAAACAGCGGACGCCCCGGGTTTAAGCTCTGCCGTTATTTCAAGCTTTCCGTCCTTTGACGCCGCAATACTGCTTCCGTTGAGCGTTATATTTTCTATGCTTACTCTGTCATCCCCCGCAACAGGCACACGCTCGACAATATTGACTTTTTTTGCCTCGCCCGCAAGGTTTGCTATCTCCACGGAGAAGCCTCTCTTCATCCTCTTCTTCGTGCCGAAGAAACCGTCGGACTCCCTTGTGAGCGGAAGGTTTTTCCTCTTTACGGATATATCCTTATCAATGCCCGCCGCAAGGCGTACTTTGCCTTCCTCGACAGTTGCGTAAACGTTTTCAAAAGTTTCCCTGTCCTTAACCACCCGCCACTTGCTGCCGTAAATTTCGGATTTCGGAGCAAAAACCGTCTCCCTGTAAACAACAGGACTGCTGAAGGGATAAACCGCCAGTCTGGTTTCCGCCTCAACATCAGCTTTGTCCAGAACGGTTCTTGCCTCTCTTCCGTCAGAAATGAGGGTGAAATCCTTCAGCCTGAACTGTGAGGGAGCTTCTCTTATGACTTCCGGTTCGGCAGCGGCGGAAAAATCCGCTGCGGCGGACTCAAGCATCATAGGAGCCGCGGTTACTCTCATGGACTTTGCCACGGGCGCGGGCTGATAGGGGTGCACATACCAAGGGGCAAACTGCGGAACAGAAATCCTCTCATTTATATAAGACGGGAGCAGATAGGCGTTTTTCGCTTTTATATCAACTCCGCTTCTGTTCACAGCCTTGAGAACAAGCTCTGTTTTCGCGGCATTGCCGTCAAGGTAGAGGACATTCTCATAATCAGTGCTGATTTTTCCGAGCGCAAGCCTCATATCCCCGCAGGAAAAAGCCGCCTGCAGAGGTGTTTCACCGTCAGCGCCTCCGGCTATAAGAGCCTTCAGGGCTGCGATTTCTTTTTCCGCTCTTCTCATATCCGCCTCAGCCTTTGCTATCTCCGCAAAACGGGCGGCGGCATAAGCCTGAAGTCTGCCGTCTGTGAGCTTATCCGCAGAGGAGACTTCGCCAATAGCAGAAAGCATGAACTCAGCCGTTTTCTTTCTGCTTTCAGCTTTTATATAATCATCTTCCTTGTTTTTCACTCCCTGAGACAGGGTTCCGAGCCATGTTCCCGCCGCATCCGCGGCGGAAGGGATAAGCATCATTTCGGATGAGCCGCAGAAAGCCCTGAATGCGCCGCCGTATCCTATTACACCGCTTTTATACTCACCTGTGCGGTATTCCGCCTTATCCCTGTAAAGATAAAAATCGGAAGCAAAAGCGTTCACGCACATTAAAAAAGCAACAGCCGCAATTACAGGTTTCATATCAGCCTTCTCCTTAAATAGGTTTATAACAAATCTTAATATCGCTGACAGAGTTTCACAAGGAAAGTGCAAAACAAAAAAGCCCGCAGCGCATAATGTGCGGCGGGCTCTTGCTTGCTTTTAAGCCTGATTTGCTGAAATTATTAAGCGGAAGCTTCAGCTGCGGCAATCACGGAAACATGTTTGCCCATGCTGCCTCTGTCTCTGAACTCAACATAGCCGTCAACAAGGGCGAAAAGAGTGTGATCTTTTCCCATGCCCATGTTTGCGCCGGGTTTGAACTGAGTTCCTCTCTGACGGATGATGATGCTTCCCGCGGTCACGAACTGACCAGCGTATCTTTTAACACCGAGACGCTTACTGTTGCTGTCTCTGCCGTTACGGGTAGAACCGCCTGCCTTCTTATGAGCCATTATGCGCCTCCTTAACCGACTTTGATGTCGTTAATTTTAAGAGTAGTGTACTGAGAACGGTGACCGATGCGTTTTTTGTAGTCTTTTCTGCGTTTACGTTTGAAAACGAGAAGCTTGTCGCCTTTCTCATGTCTTACGACAGTGGCCTGAACCTTTGCGCCGTCAACAACGGGTGCGCCCACAAGGAGCTTATCGCCTGAAACGACGAGAACGTCAGTAAGCTCAACTGAGCTGTCGACTTCGGCCTCGAACCTGTCAACCTTAATAACATCACCGGGCTTAACAGTGTACTGCCTTCCGCCCTGCTTGATTACCGCGAACATATCTATACCTCACGAAATTATATTTTATAAACTGATCCAAAAGGAACGAAATCATATACGCAATATAATGACCAGTCAACAGGAAAATTAAAAAAGCATGATAAAGAATCGGCCGGAGCTGAAAAGGCGCCTGATACTTTTCGCCGGTGAGCTCTTTTTCCTTGACTTAAAAAGGATAATAAAATACCTCTTAACCTGCAAGATGAACTTTCGATCACATGTACCGTTCATATAGCGATGCAGTGAATGAAAATACGCCCGAAGAATAGTGGTTGACAAAGCTCACGCACCCCACTATAATTTCGGGCTCTACCGATATAAGCATTGGAGGAACAGGCATGGCACAGATGCTGACAATGAAAAAGCCCAGCAATCTGAAAAGAAAGCGCAAACACGGCTTCAGGGCACGTATGAAAACAAAAGGCGGACGTCACGTTATCAACAGAAGACGCGCCAAAGGACGCAAACGTCTGGCAGTTTAATTTTCGGCCTTAGGTCTATGAACCAACGGCTGAAAACTTCCGAACGGCTCAAGAAAAAGTCTGACTACCTTAGAGTCCTCAGAGGAAAGAAGCGCGCCGGAAGGCTCATTGCAGTCTACTGGAACGCATGTGATTGTGAACAAAGCAGATTCGGCTTTATTACGGGAAAAAAGGTAAGCAAAAAAGCTGTTGACCGAAACAGGCTGAGGCGGTACTTCAAAGAGTTCTGCCGCAAAAACAAAGGCCTATTTCCCGCAAAGACAGATTTCGTTTTCAGAGCGCTTCCCGGAGCGGGTAAAGCCTCACATGATGAGATAAAGAATGAAGCATACGGGCTTGTGGAAAAAATTGCATCCGAAATACCTGCTGATAGGGCCGATTAGGCTTTATCAGCTGTTTATTTCCCCCATGCTGGGGCCCAGATGCAGATTTTACCCTTCCTGCTCCGAATACGCAATCGAAGCAATTCAGAAAAAAGGTATTATCAAAGGCTTTTTTCTTGCCGTCTGGAGAATTCTCAGATGCAACCCCCTATCGGCCGGAGGTTACGATCCTGTAAAATAGGACACACTCGGAGGACATTTCCACAATGGATAAGAAAACCCTGCTTGCAGTTGCGCTCAGCGCACTTGTACTCATAAGCTTTCAGGCATTTTTCGCCCCGAAGGCAACCGTGGCAGACAACGCCACAGCAGCCGCAGAGACTGAAAATGTCCCTGCCGCGGAAACCGCAGCCCAGACATCCGCTAATCCCGTTGTTTTAGGAGAGACGGCTCCCGTTTCACCGGACAAGCTCACCACACTTTCCACGGCGGATCTCACTCTCACCTTCAACGAAATCAGCGGAAACATCCTGAAAGCGGAGATTCAGCAGTATAACGGAAAAGAGATGCACATCTCCTTCGGAAACGGCACGCAGGACTACATGATTGCCGGAACCGGAACTTCCGCGGCCTTCTCATCCAAGGAGACAAAAAGCGGAGATACCACAACCCTCGTTTTCACCTCCGAGCAGAATGATCTTATTGTAACCAAGAAGTACAGGATTACCGAAGGCTCATATCTTATTGACGCTTCCATAGAAGTGGCAAACACCGGCGACAGATCAGTGGAACTTCCCGTCTCCGTTCAGATAGGCCCGGGTCTCGGCAACGGCGTGGCGGACAGCAGACTTGTCTTCCAGGGTCCGATCATGTTTGACGGCAAAAAGATAAGAAGAGAAAAAGAAGACAAGATCAAAGCGCCTGAAGTATACGCCAACCCCGAATGGCTCGGCTACACTTCGACATATTTCCTCTTCGCCGCTGCCGGCGGTGAGTTCAATGAGGGGATAATCCAGAAATCAGGCGACTCAGCAGTCATAAAAGGAACAGCCAAAGCGGTGGTTAACCCCGCTTCCAAATACACCAAAGAATTTAAGCTCTACATAGGTCCCAAGAAGTACACTCTCCTTAAAGAGACCGGATACAAGCTTACAAAAAGCATTGACTTCGGCTACTTCTCTTTCCTTGCTATCCCGCTTCTCAACCTTATGAACTTCTTTTTCAGCTATGTTCATAACTACGGCGCGGCCATCATCCTTCTTACTGTTGTGGTGAAGCTTGTAACCTTCCCCCTCACGCAGAAAAGCATGGTGTCCATGAAGAGGATGCAGCTTCTTCAGCCCAAAATGACCGAGCTCAGGGAAAAATACGCCAAGGATAAGCAGAAGCTTAATCAGGCGGTTATGGAACTGTACAAAAAAGAGGGCGTAAACCCCTTCGGCGGGTGTCTGCCCATAGTTATCCAGATTCCCGTTTTCTTTGCGCTGTATAAGGCTCTCCTTGTTTCCATAGAGCTTAAAGGCTCACCCTTTATGCTGCACATCGCGGATCTTTCGCTGAAAGACCCTTTCTACATAACACCCGTGCTGATGGGCGTCACAATGTTCATTCAGCAGAGACTCAGCCCCCAGTCGGGCGACCCCATGCAGCAGAAAATCTTCATGTTCATGCCGATCATTTTCACATTCCTGTTCCTGAACTTTTCATCGGGTCTGGTTCTGTATTGGCTCACGAACAACGTGCTTTCAATCGCACAGCAGTACTTTATAAACAAAAAAACAACAGCCTGAGGTAAAAATGAGACATTTTGAAATAGAAGGAAGAACAGCTGAGGAAGCTCTGAACAGGTTTCTCGCTGAAAAAGGGATCTCAAAGGACTTTGTGGAATATGAAGTCATTGAGCAGGGCTCCAAGGGATTTCTCGGCTTCGGCAGCAAACCCGCTCTTATCAAAGTAAAATTTGATGACGGTGAGTTCCTGAAAAGAAGATCAAAGCTTCTTCTCTCCGAACTGCTCGAAAAAGCGGGCTTCAGCGATTTCAGCATTGAAGTCAAGGAGCAGGGCAGCGATATTATCCTCAACATAAAGTCTGAGGACTCAAGCCTTCTCATAGGCAAAACAGCACAGACGCTTGACTCTTTCCAGTATATACTGGATAAGATGCTTAAAACCGATGACAGAACCGAAACCGGTGTCGTGATCGATGTGGAAGACTACCGCCTGAGAACTGTGAAGCAGTTCAAGGAGAAAGCGGTAAGGCTCGCCAAAAATGCAGTGAAGACGGGTAAGACCGTGAAGCTTCCGCCTATGGTGACCATGATAAGAAAAGAGATTCATCTGAGCCTGAAGGAAGTCGCCGGAATTACCACCAAAAGCAAGGGCGAGGGCAACGTTAAAGAGATTCTCATAATTCCTGAGAACAGGGTACGCAGGAGACCCCCGAGACAGAATGATAATTAAGTATTTGGTCTTAGGACTCATTTTATTCGTGACTTACAAGCTCTTCGCAGGAAGGGCCAAAAAGGAAGTAAAAGGCAAGACAGAGGAACAGGCGGTGGAACTTGTTCAGGATCCCGTTAGCGGGCTCTACATAGACAAGGACACTCAGTTCAAAGTAAAATATTACGATAAGATGTACTACTTCGCCACAAAAGCGAACATGGACAAATTCATCGCGGACAAGAAGGGTGAAGAATGAAAATTTTCCTTGATACGGCAAATATAAAAGAGATTAAAGACGCAGTTGACATAGGCATAATAGACGGTGTCACAACAAACCCCTCGCTCATTGCAAAAGAGCAGGGCTGCGATTTTAAAGAAGTTATAAAAGAGATCTGCGGAATAGTAAACGGCCCCGTAAGCGCGGAAGTCATCGCCCTTGACTGTGAAAACATGGTGAAGGAAGGCAGAGAGCTCGCAAAACTGAGCAACTATGTGGTGGTTAAGATCCCATTCACAAGAGACGGCGTCAAGGCCACAAGCATACTCGCAGCAGACGGCATAAACGTTAACGTTACCCTTGTTTTCTCCCCCAATCAGGCGCTCCTTGCCGCAAAAGCGGGCGCGGCATACATAAGCCCCTTCGCAGGCAGGCTTGACGACATAGGCCACGACGGGCTTGAGGTTGTTCAGCAGTGTCAGGATATAGTTTCCGCTTACGACTACGACACGGAAATTATAGCAGCCAGCATCAGAACAACCACCCATGTGCTTGACTGCGCGCTCATGGGAATCGATATCGCCACAATCCCCTACGGCGTTCTCATGCAGATGTTCAAACACCCGCTCACCGACATCGGCATTGAAAAATTCCTCGCCGACTGGAAAAAAACACAGAGCTGAAAATATACAGGCCGCTCCGAAAAGGGCGGCCTTTTTTTTACTGTCTTCTTGTTCCGTTCCACGGAGATGAAGGCTCATCCTCGCAGTAGCCCCATCTGCCTTTGAAGCTGTTCCCGCTGAAAACCATTTGTATCTTGCCCCAGTAGTATCTGCCGTTTATTGGATAAGCGCACTGCCTGTTGGATGAGTTTTCTATCCAGAAGCCGTTCAGAACATTTCCGCTCATTGTGCCTGTGATTTCTCCGTTATCCGGTGAATACCTGCCTGCTACCCCGTTTCCGTTCTGAAGAAAGGTGATAGGTTCCGCCACATCGTTGTTCCATACCCCGCTTATATCCAGTTCCCCTCCAGCCTGAGTGTCCGAGAAGACCACGGCTTTTATCCTTTCCGTGTCAAAAGACATCTGCCTCCCGTCCTTGAACAGGATGATCATCTCAGCCGCAAAAACCGGCATACAAATCAGCACCAACACAGCAGCCAAAAATTTCTTCATACCCGACCTCCTGAAAGCCTTATATCTGATTATACAGCCGTTCAGAGATTTTAAGGCGGTCATATGCACAAAATTTTAAAGTTTTTTCCGCGCTGCCGATTAGGAAAAGCACAAGGATGTGCTTTATGAAAGTTACAGGAACAGGCTTCGAGTTTTACCTCACAGAAGCCCTCAAAATGACAGCCAAAACGGATTTTGGCTCATTCGGCGAGTACATAGCGGAAAGAAACAGGATGTCCGATGAGCTTGCGGAGGAGATAGATAAATACCGCCCCGTGCAGACGGAAAAGAGCGATATGTTCCTCTCTGCGGGGGATTTCCTTGAAATGTCCGTAAGCATGAGAAAGAACTGACATCCCTCTTCCGTGCCCTCAGATTTCGAAAGCCTTCAGGCTTGCGTTCATATTTCTGTGTCCGCAGGGCGCTGAAATAATCATCTATATTCGCATAAATCCTCAGCCGCCCTTTGTATCTCTGCCTGCCTCTTCTGCATAATTCTGCGCCAGAAAACAAACTTGCAAATCATTTGCAAAGAAGCTATGATTTTCTTATGTCATCATGTGTTGCTTCTGATCTGTTAAGGTCAAAAAAACTTAAAATCACTGAAAGACGGGAACTTATACTCTCTCTTATCCTTGCTGCGGAACGCCCCATGAGTGCAAAGGATTTGCATGAATCCGCAACAGAAAAAGGCAATATAGATCTGGTCACGGTTTACAGGGTAATTTCCCTTCTTCAGGAAAAAGGGCTTATCAGGGAGATTACCGGTGATTCGGGAACCTCATTCTATGAAAAAGCGTGTGAGCATAACCCTGTTCATCCCCACTTCCACTGCGGGGAGTGCGGACAGGTTTACTGCCTTGAACCGCTCACATTTGAGGAAGGACTTATCTTAGGGCGTGTGGGCAAAGGGTTCCGCATCGCCTCTGTTTCGCTGGACATTAAAGGAGTGTGTGAAAAATGCGCATCATTGCAATGATTACCGGACTTTTTATGCTGTTTTCGGCATCGGCCTTCGCCTCAGATCTTAAAGCGGCTGTGAGCATAATCCCCCAGAAATACCTTGCGGATAAGATAAGCGGCGGGCGTTTTGAAACCATGGCAGTTGTGGGCAGGGGCTCAAATCCACATAATTATGAACCCAAGCCTCAGCAGATGGTTTTTATGTCCAAGGCTCAGGTATATTTTTCCATTGATCTCTCCTTTGAGGATGTGTGGCTTGAGAAGCTTCTCTCAGCCAATAAAAATATAAAGCATGTGGACTGCGCGGATCCAATTCCGAGATTCCCGATTTCAGGAGAAATAATTGAGGATGAGAACGGGCACGGACATGAAGAAGAGCATGAGCACAGCGAAGAACACGGGCATGAACACGAACACGGTGAAGATGAACATCATCACCACGACCACGGCGAGCTTGACCCGCATATATGGCTTTCTCCCATGAACATGAAAATAATGGCAAAGCTTATTGCCGGAACTTTTTCCGAGATAGACCCTGCGGGCAAAAGCGTTTATGATAAAAATCTTGCCGCTCTTCTCAGGGAGATAGACAGTACGGACGCTAAGATACGCGAAAATCTGAAGAATGTGCCTGAAGGCACGCCCTTCATGGTTTTTCATCCGTCATGGGGATATTTCGCGAGCAAGTACAGCCTCCGTCAGGTGGCTGTTGAAGTGGAAGGAAAGGAACCCAAGCCCGCACAGCTCAAAAAGCTCATAGGCTATGCGAAAGAGCGCGGAATAAGGGTTGTTTTTGTTCAGCCCCAGTTCTCCAAAAAGAGCGCGCAGGCAATAGCGGTTTCCATAAAGGGGGAGGTAATCGAAATCGACCCTCTGGCATACGAGTGGAGCAGCAGCCTTATTCATGTTTCGGAAGTTCTGGCAAAGGCGCTGAAAAAATAAATGAACGCAATTGAAATAACTGATTTACAGTTCTCCTACGGAGAGAACCCCATTCTGACCGATGTCAGCCTCGCCCTCCCCGAGGGCGAGTTTCTTGCCGTCATAGGTCCCAACGGAGGGGGGAAATCCACCCTGCTTAAAATCATCCTCGGCATACTCCGGCAGGATGCGGGCAGTGTGCGCATATTCGGAAAAACAGTGAACGAGGCCGCAGGGCTCACAGGCTATGTTCCTCAGGATGTCTCCTCTAACAGAGGCTTCCCCATAACTGCCTTTCAGGTGGCGATGATGGGCAGAATGAGGCTTAAAGGGCGCTTTGCCCGCGCTGAAAAGGCGGATTACGCCAAGGTGCGCTCCGTTATGGAATATCTCGAAGTGGATCATCTGGCAGGTTCCCCTGTGGACAACCTCTCCGGAGGACAGAGGCAGAGGGTGTACATAGCCCGCGCCCTTGCCATGGAGCCCAGAATGCTCTTTCTGGATGAACCGACCTCCAGTGTTGACACCAAAGGGCAGAAGGATCTCTTCGACCGCCTGCGGGAGCTGAACAAAACCATGACAATAGTTGTCGTAAGCCACGATTTAAGCATTATACCCAGATACGCAACAAGCGTTGCCTGCATAAACAATAAACTCCATTTCCATTCATTGCCGGAGGTAACTCCCGAAATGCTCCGCATGGCTTACGGCGGCACAGGGTGTGACGAGTGCGATTCCCTCGGCATACCGCAGGGTGTACACGGGGGGCATATACATGCTTGAAGCGCTCTCCTTCGGGTTCATGCAGAACGCTCTTCTCGCGGGTCTTTTCGCCTGCGTGGCATGCGGCGTCATCGGCACTCTGGTTGTGGTCAACCGCATTGTGTTTATCTCCGGCGGAATAGCCCACGCGGCTTACGGCGGCATAGGCCTTGCCTTTTTTCTGGGCATCTCTCCTCTGCTCGGCGCTCTGGGCTTCTCCGTTGCGGTGGGTGTTCTTGTAGCGTTTATTTCCATGAGCAACAAAAAACGGGCAGATACGGTGATAGGCGTTGTCTGGTCGCTGGGGATGGCGATAGGGATCATTCTGACGGATCTCACCCCCGGGTATAACGTAGACCTCATGAGCTATCTCTTCGGGAGCATACTGGCCGTGCCTCAGTCGGACATATGGCTGATGGCTGTGCTCGATATGGCTGTGGTGATATTTATCGCCTTCTTTTTCAGGGATTTGCAGGCCATGAGCTTTGACGAGGACTTCGCGGTTTCCATCGGTGTTCCGGTCAGGCCGCTCTATTATCTGCTGATAATAATGGTGGCGCTCACCGTGGTGCTTGTAATAAGGGTTGTGGGGCTTATTCTGGTTATAGCGATGATAAGCATTCCGCCGTACATAGCGGAGCGTTATGTGAAGGATCTGCGGCTTATGATGCTCTCCTCCGTGGGGCTGAACCTTGCGTTCACCGTCACGGGGCTGTGGCTGTCATACACTTTCAACCTCACCTCCGGTGCGGCGATAATAATGGTGGCGTCCGCCGTGTTTTTCCTCTCCGAGTTTTTCGCGAGGGCTGTTAAGCGGTAGCCTATCTCACCTTCTCAAGGACTGCGGCGAAGAACCCGTCGCAGTTCGATTTTGAAGGGTCGGACACGAAGTAGTCCCCCCTGATGAACTCATCCGGACAGGCAGGCTTCACCGCCCTGAAATCAGGATATTCAGTAAGGAAAGCGTCCACTATTTCCGTTGTTTCCTCCGGCTCGGTGGTGCACACGCTGTAGATCAGCCTCCCCTTTTTCGCCAGAAGAGCTCCGGTTTTTATCAGCATTCTTCTCTGAACCGATGCCTTCTCCCTTATCTGTCTCTCGGTGCGTATCCAGCGTATCTCAGGGTGCTTGCGCATGGTTCCGATCGCCGTGCAGGGCGCATCAAGGAGAATAAGGTCAAACGCCTCGTCCCCTTCCAGCTTCATTATATCGTTGTTTACCGGCTGAACATTCTCAAGACCGAAGCGCTCCACAGTTTCCTCAAGCACTTCAAAGCGTTTAGGATTTATCTCAACGGCGAAAACCACAGCCTCGGGATAAGTCTTGCCCAGAATCAGCGTCTTGCCGCCCGGAGCCGCACAGCAGTCCAGAACAGACGCAGGCTCAACCCTGCCCGCCAGTGTAGGAACCATAGCGGAAGCCTTATCCATGTAATAGAGGTTTTCAGCCTCCTCGTCATATTCCTCAACCTCCGCCACGGAAAGGTCATCCGTGTTAAGGGCGTAAAGCGGAGGAACCTGATTATACGCAGCCATCATCTTTTCCGCCGCCGTATTGCCGTATCTTTTCCGCCACCTTTCAGAAAGCCATGAGGGGAAGTTGTCACGCTCTACAGAGCCCGTCAGTATCTCCTCGCGGTTAGCTATAACCTTGCGGAGGATAGCGTTTATGAAACCGCGCTTGTTCTTGCCCACAAGGTTCACTGACTCATTAACAGCGGCGTAATCCGGCACATCGTTCATGTAAAGAAGCTGAGCCGCACCCATGACAAGCGCAGCCATCTGCTCCGGCGCGGGACGGAACTCGGTGAAACGCCCTATCGCCTTCTCTATCGTCCCCAGATTGCGGAATATCTCGAAATACAGCTTGCGGTAAAACCTGCGCATAACCGCATCCTGAAAGTAATCTTCCCTGTACTTCTTCGAATAATAATCTGTCAGCAGACCGTACAGCCTGCCCCGCATCTTGTCGGACATATGTTTTCCTTGCTGTTTGATTTATGGTTTTAAGACAGGGTAATAAATTATTTAAACTTGAGAAACCCTTTTTTAACGAAAAAAAAGGGTTTCTCATACTCTTCCCAAAAAACTGCTTTTGGTTTTCAGTTTTTTTTATTTTTTCAGATTATCCCTGCATAGCTTCTGACTTGATGATGCCGAATTTCTCATCCTGAAAATTCGGCATACACGCTCGCGGTTTGCAAAGCAAACCTTCGCTGCGCACGGCGCATCTCCATCCTTGGAGATGTTATCCCTGCATAGCTTCCAGTCTTGCTATGCGCTCCTCCACGGGGGGGTGGGTGGAGAAAAGGTTCATTGCCTGACGGGCGGAAAAGGGATTCATTATAAACATATGGGCAGTTGCCGGCTGAGCGTCATCCATAGGCGCAGCCGCCACTCCGCCGGATATTTTGCGAAGTGCGCTTGCGAGAGCTTTCGGTTTCCCGCAGAGCTTTGCCCCTCTGGCATCAGCTATGTATTCCCTTGATCTCGAAATAGCCATCTGTATCATCATCGCAGCTATGGGCGCAATTATCATAGCCGCAATCGCCGCGAAGGGGTTGCTGTTTTCGCCCTCGCTGTTCCTTGAACCGCCGAATATCATCGCCCATTTCGCAGTGTTTGCTATCATCATTATAGCGCCCGCAAAAGTGGCTGCGATAGTGCCGATAAGTATGTCGCGCCCGTAGATATGCGCCAGCTCATGGGCGAGAACACCCTCAAGCTCGTCATCGTTAAGGAGGTCAACAATACCCGTAGTCACCGCAACTGCGGCGTTTTCGGGGTTTCTGCCTGTGGCGAATGCGTTCGGCGCGGGGTTGTGGATAACGTAAACCTTGGGCATGGGTATGCCGCCCTTAGTGGTGAGATTACGCACGATGCGGTGGATGCCGGGGGCTTCCGTCTCGTCCACTTCCACCGCTTTGTACATTTTCAGGACAATTTTGTCGCTGAACCAATAGGAGAAGAAGTTCATCCCTATGGCAAAGATGAAGGCGAACATCATTCCGCCCCTCCCGCCGATGAGGCCTCCCACAAACATGAAAAGCACAGTGAGAAGCGCCATGAAGAATGCCGTTTTCATTGAGTTGCTCATTTTCTATACCTCGATTTTTATTATATCCGTTTTTTAAATACCGCCGATCTGCCTCAGCACATTTTCAATATCATCCGCGCTCACACGGGTATTGCGGCAGGGACCGTCAGGGCGGCGGTTGCATATTCCTATTACTGGCATGGGGTATATGTCTCTGATGCCGCTGATTAAGTCCCGCTCACAGGCAACGGCTGCAATAATTTGCGGTTTTGCTTCTTTCACCAGCCTCAGTGCGGACGAACCGCCTGTAGCTATGTTTATTGATAAATTATATCTTTCTCCGGCGGATGCAAGCTTTTCTATATCACAACCGCCGCACCTTTCACACTTATAGATGTCCGAGGTAATTTTCAGTTCACATTTTTCGTTCTGAAGGCAGTGAGGAAGGAGAATTATAACACGTTCCGGCCTCTCTGCCTTTGCACTGCGCATCACGATTCGGTTGTTAAGCTCAATCAGCTTTGCGGAAAGATTGTCTCTGTCCGTCTTCATCAGCCTGCCAACCGCCAGAGTCAGAGGAAAGAGCGCTTTTATCAGAAAAAATCTTGCCGGTTCCCGAATCAGCGAGGAATCAGCCAAATGTCTTCCCTTCTTCCAGCCTGAACCCGCTGAGGAAATTTGCCGCGGGCATCCGCTTTTTGCCCTCCGCCTGAAGCTCCTTCACAATGAGTGCGCCCTTCCCGCAGGCAACTGAGAAGCTCTTCTTGGTGACGTCAAATATGGTTCCTGCGGGCTTGCCGCAGTTTTCCGCAGTATCCGCGGCGAAGAATTTGAACATCTGCCCTTCCAGCATGGAGTAAGCCACCGGCCAAGGCTGAAAGCCCCGTATCATCCTTTCTATTTCCACTGCGCTTTTGTTCCAGTCGATCAGCCCGTCCTCCTTCTTCATCATCGGCGCGTATGTATGCTCCGCGTCGTTCTGCTTTTCGGGGGTGATGGTGTCAAACTTGTCTATGGTTTCTATAAGCAGTTCCGCCCCTGTCACGGCGAGCTCCGCGAGGAGATCCTCTGTGGTTTTCCGTTCTATGGGAGTGGAGGCCTTCATCAGCATATCCCCCGTATCAAGCCCCACATCCATCAGCATAGTGGTGACCCCCGTTTCGGCCTCTCCGTTTACGATAGACCAGTTCACGGGAGCTGCGCCCCTGTACTTGGGCAGGAGGGAGAAGTGGACGTTGATCGGCGCTTTTTTCGGGGATTTCAGCACACGTTCAGAGAGTATTTTTCCGTATGCTACAACCACGAGAAAGTCTGCCTCAAGGCTTTCCAGAAGGCTCATGAACTCCTCGTTGTTTTTGAGCTTTTCCGGCTGAACAACTTTCAGCCCCGCGCTCAGGGCATATTCCTTGACAGGTGTGGGCACAAGGGCGGAGCTTCTCCCTTTGGGTTTGTCGGGCTGGGTGACCACCAGCGGCACTTCGTGCCCTTTTTCCACTATAGCTTTAAGGGTAGGCACGGCTGTTTCCGGCGTTCCCATGAATATTATTTTCATCTGCGTCATCCTCTTATATATTGTCTCAAAAGCTTAATTTATCCGTTTTTGAGCCGTGTTGTAAAGGGTATTTGCCGAGTTTTTTACAAAAGGCCCGCTCAGGCCGTTCTATTATCAGCCTATGTCCTTTTTTAAGTTGCATTATGTTTTTTTTCCATTAAAATTTTTCCTTCACCTCGGAGGATAAATTATGGTCAAAGTTATTATTAACGGTGAAAAATGCAAGGGGTGCGGTCTGTGCATTCAGGTCTGTCCCAAAAAGATTCTCCGTTTTTCAGAAAACATAAACTCCATGGGCTACAGCGTTATTATGTGTACGGATCAGGAAGCGTGCATCCTGTGCAAAAGCTGCGCGCTTGTCTGTCCCGATGTGGTTTTCACCCTTCAGAAACAGGATTCAGGCGGTAAAAAATGAGCGGAAAAGTACTGATGAAGGGGAATGAAGCCATAGCCGAAGCCTCCGTAAGGGCGGGGCTCGCGGGCTATTTCGGCTATCCTATCACCCCCCAGAATGAATTTACGGCATATATGTCATACCACATGCCCGCCAGAGGCAGAGCCTTTGTTCAGGCGGAAAGCGAAGTGGCGGCGATCAACATGGTCTACGGCGCCGCCGCAACCGGATGCAGGGTAATGACATCCTCCTCAAGCCCCGGCATCGCACTCATGCAGGAAGCCATTTCCTACATGTGCGGAGCGGAGGTTCCCGCGGTCATCGTGAACATAATGCGCGGCGGCCCCGGCCTCGGCAACATAGGCCCCAGTCAGGGCGACTACAACCAGGCTACAAGAGGCGGCGGCAACGGCGACTACAAAATGGTTGTCTACGCTCCTTCCACAGTTCAGGAAGCGGTTGATCTCACCTATAATGCTTTTGACATAGCAGACAAATATAAAATTCCCGTCTTCATCCTCGGCGACGGCGCACTCGGCCAGATGGCGGAGCCTGTTCTCCTTCCGGAGGAAAAACCCGTGATGAACGGCGATCAGGGCTGGGGCTTGGGCGGAGCAAAAGGCAGGGAGCCCAGAGCGGTTATGTCGCTCAGGCTTGCTGAGGGCCAGCTCAGGAAGCACAACTGGGATCTCGCCTCGAAGTTTGAAAGGATAGCCGAAGCGGAAACAAAATACGAACTCACCGACACTGATTACGATGTTCTCGTGGCGGCCTTCGGCACAGCGGCTAGGGTTGCAAAAACCGCAATCCGCCAGCTTAGAGAGCAGGGCATAAAGGCAGCCCTTTTCCGCCCCGTAACCATATGCCCCTTCCCTTATGCTGCGCTTGCGGATGCGGCGAAAAAGGCGAAGAAGGTTCTGGTTGCAGAGATGAACACAGGGCAGATGCTCTTTGATGTTAAGGTGGCCGTTGAGGGCGCTGTTCCCGTTGAGTTTATGGGCTGTCCCGGCGGGGAATCCTTCTCACCGGAGGAGATAGCCTCAAAAATAAAAGAGATGCAGGGGTAGACGGATGAGCATAGTTTTTCAGAAACCCGAAAGCCTTACTGATAAAACCACAATCTTCTGCCCCGGATGCAGCCACGGAATAATCCACAGGCTGGTGGGCGAGGTTCTGGACGAGCTTGAACTCCGCGAAACCACGGTGGGCGTTGCCCCTGTCGGGTGCGCGGTTCTTCTTTATGAATATTTCAGGACAGATATAGTCGAAGCGCCCCACGGGAGAGCGCCCGCCCTTGCCACAGGCATAAAAAGGGTGAGACCCGACCTCACCGTTTTCAGCTATCAGGGTGACGGAGACCTCGCCTCCATAGGCATGGCGGAAATTATGCACGCCGCCAACAGGGGCGAGATGATAACAGTCATCTTCGTGAACAACGCCAACTACGGCATGACAGGCGGGCAGATGGCTCCCACCACCCTGCCGGGGCAGAGAACAACCACAACCCCCACAGGAAGGGACTGCGCCACCCACGGCTCACCTTTCAGAATGGCGGAGATAATGGGCGCTCTTGACCCTGTTGTTTACAGCACAAGGGTAAGCGCCGCCACTCCCGCCAAGATAATGAAGGCGAAAAAGGCCATCAAAAAAGCCTTTCAGAACCAGAAGGAGAACAAAGGCTTCTCATTTGTTGAAGTTCTTTCCACCTGCCCCACAAACTGGGGCATGACTCCCGCTGACGCGGTTCAGTTTGTGGAAAAGGACATGGAAGCCTATTATCCCCTCGGAGTGTTCAAAGATGCGGACGGGGGTGAGAAATGATTTTTGAAAGCGTAATGGCCGGCTTCGGCGGTCAGGGTATTCTCAGTGCGGGAATGATGCTCGCACACATTGCCTCTCACAAGGGGCTGAACGTCACATGGTTCCCCTCATACGGAGCGGAGCAGAGGGGCGGAACAGCAAACTGCACAGTTGTTATCTCCGACCTTGAGATAGGCTCGCCCATAGTCACCGCACCCGCTTACGGGCTTATAATGAACATGCCCTCCTTCAATAAGTTCCAGCCGCGCTTCCGCAAAGGGGCAAAGGCTGTCCTTGACACCACCCTTGTTGATCCTTCTGCGGTGACAAGAACGGATGTTGAGTTTTACGGACTGAACGCAGGGGACATAGCCCGCGATCTGGGTAATGTAAAGGTTGCCAACATGGTTATGATAGGCGGTCTTCTGGCAGTTTCGGGGCTCTTCACTCTGGAAGAGGCCGTAGCCGAGCTTCCCAACGCCCTCTCTAAGAAGCATCATGATCTGATACCTCTGAATGAGCAGGCGCTGTCCAAAGGGTTCAGCGAAATCAAAAAGATAAACTAAAAGTTAAACAGGGCGTCCTTCGGGACGCCCTGCCTGTTTTGGAAATAAAAATTAAACTTACCATAAAACTCTTTACAGTAAAGGGTTACACAATTGTTTCAGGGTTGCGTGAGATTCATAAAATTTTCTATTGAGTTTTTTAATGTAATCCTCTAAAACAAAATACTTTTCTATTTTCGGAGGTTCTGATATGTCGCTTATGAATAAGTTCTGGGACATCGCCAAGTCCAGAAACAAAACGATCGTTTTGCCGGAAGGAACTGATGAAAGGACAATAGACGCCGCCAACGCCATAGTCGAAAACGGACTCGCCAAAGTTATAGTTCTCGGTGATGAAAAGGAAGTAAGGGGGCTCTTCGCGCAGAAGGGCTACGCAGTGAAATGCGAAATCATCGACCCGAAAACCAGCAAATATCTTGAAGAATTCACAAACTATTATTACGAGAAGAGAAAATCCAAAGGGATGACAATGGAGGAAGCCTCAGAAAGCATGAAGGATGTGCTTTATTTCGGCTCCATGCTTGTGGAAAAAGGAATCGCCGACGGCGCAGTAACCGGAGCCTGTCACACTACGGGCGACGTTCTGAGAGCCGCTATCCGTGTTATCGGAACCAAAAAAGGGATGAGGACGGTTTCAAGCTGCTTCATCATGGTTACTCCCAAGCCCGAATTCGGCAAGGACGGCGCAGTTCTCTTTGCAGACTGTGCGGTTATCCCCAACCCTGACGCAAGAACACTCGCTGAAATCGCCCTCGCCACGGCGGGCAGCTGCAAGGCCTTCCTTGAGGTTGAGCCTAAGGTGGCTCTGCTCTCGTTCTCCACAAAGGGAAGCGCTCAGCACGCCGATGTGGACAAGGTGACGGAAGCCCTTAAAATAGCGAAAGAGCTTGCTCCGGAACTTGCCATTGACGGCGAGCTTCAGGCGGATGCGGCGCTTCTTGCCTCCGTCGGCGCGAAAAAGGCTCCGGGAAGCAATGTGGCCGGACAGGCGAACGTCCTTGTTTTCCCCACCCTTGATGCAGGAAACATAGGCTACAAACTCGTGGAAAGAATCGCAGGCGCGGAAGCCATAGGCCCGGTTATTCAGGGACTGGCGAAGCCGGTGAACGATCTTTCCAGAGGATGCAAATACATGGATATAGTGAACGTTGCCGCCATTACGGCAGTTCAGGCTGATTAAGGAGGAAGTGCCGATGTTCATACTGGCTCTTAACTGCGGCAGCTCGTCCGCCAAATACCAGCTTTATGACTGGGACAATAAAAAAGTTATCGCAAAAGGTGTTGTTGAGCGCGTCGGTATAGGCGACTCGTTCATAGTGCACGAAGTGGACGGAAGACCCACCTACAGGGATGAATACGAGTGCCACGACCACGGAACGGCCGTTGAGCTCATAGTCAAAACCCTCACATCCTCCGAAACAGGCGTTATCACCAATATGAAGGAGATCTCCGCTGTCGGTCACAGGGTTGTCCACGGCGGCGACAAGTTTAAGAGGAGCGTCAGACTTGACGCAGATGTAATAAAAACCATAGAGGATGTCCAGCACCTCGCCCCCCTTCACAACCCTCCCAACCTTGCGGGGATAAGGGCGGCATACACTGTTCTGCCCGATGTGCCTCAGGTGGCCATCTTCGACACTGCCTTCCACCAGACAATGCCCGACTACGCATATATGTACGCAGTGCCCTATGAGTGGTACGAGGATTACGGAGTAAGACGCTACGGATTCCACGGCACAAGCCATCTTTACGTATCCAAGCGCGCGGCGGCTCTCCTCGGGAAAAACTCGAAAGACTGCAACATCATAACCATGCACATAGGCAACGGTGTTTCCCATACCGCCATAAAAAACGGCGTGTCAGTGGACACATCCATGGGTCTCACACCCCTTGAAGGCGCGATAATGGGAACCAGATGCGGCGACCTCGATCCGGCTATCCCGCTTTTTATGCAGGGACAGCTCGATATCGACTACCGCAAGATGGACACAATCCTCAACAAAAAATCCGGTATGCTCGGCATAAGCGGCAAATACACCGACAGAAGGGATATTCTCCAGTGCAGTTTTCCTGAAAGCAAGGACAGATGCCGTCTGGCCATAGACATGGAAGCCTACAGGCTGAAAAAATACATAGGCACATACTATGCTGTTCTCGGCAGGGTGGATGCGATCGTCTTCACCGCGGGAGTCGGCGAAAACGCCGGAATAATCCGTCAGAAGGCTCTGGAAGGGCTTGAGGATATGGGAATCATCGTTGATGAGCAGAAAAACCTCTCCACATTCTCCAAGCACGGCGAAACCGAAATCTCCACTCCCGAGTCAAAGGTAAAAGTTTTCGTCATCCCCACCAACGAGGAGCTTGTCTTCGTGGAGGATGTTGTGGCTATTCTCAACGGAACCTACAAAGATCACACAGAGTACGAGTATTCGTTTCTCAAATAGATAATAGCCGCACCTGCGTCCTGCGGTGCGGCTGAAACCGCTCGCGGCTTGCAAAGCAAGCCTTCGCTCCGCACGGCGCAGTTCCATCCATGGAACTGTCAGGAGAACGCTGAGTATTTAAAGCTGACATATCATAGATAATAGCCGCACCTGCGTCCTGCGGTGCGGCTGAAACCGCTCGCGCCTTGCAAAGCAAGCCTTCGCTCCGCACGGCGCAGCATCTTGTCTTCACATCCAAAATTTGCCTTCCATGGAAATTTTGGACACACGCTCGCGGCTTGCAAAGCAAGCCTTCGCTCCGCACGGCGCAGTTCCATCCGTGGAACTGCTAGAAAAATACTGAATATTTAAAGCTGACATATATGTGGATAATAACTGCGTCCTGCGGTGCGGCTGGCTTTCTCCTTAGTTTGCTAATAATAAAATTTGTCTGATTTCACTTGAATTTTATTTTTTACGGCACATCTTTTAAAAAGCACATATCAGAACCTGAAAACACAAAGATTGGGATTTTGAATTTTTGATGCATTTAACAAAACATCAGAAAGCTTCATAAAACCTGATTTAAACGGAGTCTGAAAATACACGCCGGATTGACTGACAAATATTTCTCGTGTGTGTTGATGACTGAGCCGATAGGTATGGTATACTAAAACTGGAGGGTGCGATTATGAAACGCTTGGAAATTGCCCTGCAGGAGCAGGAAAAATTAACGGTTGAAGCAGTAATCGGCAGACTTGCCGTGCATATAGAAGAGCGCAGCGAATCTATGCGCATTGTCGGAACCACAAAAGATCCCTATGTTGTGGAAAACGGCGGTGTTAAGCTTATTGCAGAAAAGCTGGACTTCCTTTTCGACGACACACTCTCCTTTGACTGGTTCATGGAGAACGTGCACGAAGGCTACGGCATAGGTCTGAGCCGTGAAAAAGACGAGTTTTTCAATCTGGACGACCTTTTTGACATAGAGTACATAGAAGACACCGAGGAAAACGAGGTGGACATCCCTGGCTACGTGGTGATGGCCGCCGCAGTATCAAGATAACCGTGAAGCCCCGCCTGCTTAGAAAAGGCGGGGTTTTTACTTTACTCTTCCGAACCCTTTCTCTTCTTTTTCTCCGCATACATGACTTCATCAGCTATATTCAGAAGAGCGTCAACATCCGAGCATTTGTCATCACACAGCGCCCAGCCTATACTGGCCGAAAGGCTGTAGCTGCGTATGCCCGAATCATTCAGTTTCTTTATTCTTTCCTGAACCCTTTTTTTAACAATAGGAGCATCCGCGGGGGTTTCCAGAACCACCGCAGCCGCAAACTCATCCCCGCCCAGACGTGCGGTTACATCCGATTCCCTGAAGGATTTCCGCATTATATCCGCCATATCGATGAGCGCCTTATCCCCTTCTGAATGACCGAGATTGTCGTTTATGTACTTCATGCCGTCCAGATCTATGAAGTATATAATGAAAACGCCTGTTCCCCGCTTGTTTATCTTCAGCAGTTCATCCACTTTCAGCATAAATCCCCGCCTGTTGTTGAGGCCGGTGAGTTCATCCTTGAAAGACATTTTGTGGAGATGGAGCACGGTTTTCTGGCGTTCTATGGCATAGTTGACAGCCCTTACAAGCTGTTTTTCATCAAACTGCCCCTTGACGATATAGTCCTGCGCCCCCTCGCGCACTGCGGAGAGTGCTATGGTTTCATCATCATTTCCGGTGAGAACCACAATAGGGGTTCGGGGAGAGGCCTCGCGGGCTTTTATGAATGTCTCAAGCCCGAAGCTGTCCGGCAGGGCGAGATCAAGAAGCACGGCATCATAATGAGCCGCCTTGAGAGCATCAAGGGCGGCAGAGAGCCTGTCCGTCTTTTTACAGCGGAAGTCAAACTGTGCGTTATCATGGAGCATTATTTCGATAAGACGGGCATCACCCGGATTATCCTCCACTATCAGAACATTCAAATGCGTCTCTTTATCCATAAATCATCCTTCCGGCAGGAATGCGAGCTTCAGCCAGAACTGCTCTATTGTTTTGACGACATGTTCAAACTCATCCAGATCGACCGGCTTTTTGACATATGCGTTGGCGTAAAGCCCGTAAGCTGTCTGTATATCCTTATCGGATGAGGAGGTTGTAAGCACAATAACAGGAATGCTTCTCATACTTTCGTTCTGCTTTATATCCGCAAGCACCTCTCTGCCGTCTTTTCGGGGCAGATTGAGATCAAGAAGAATGAGATCCGGACGGGGCGAACTGAAAAACTCGTCCTGCCGGTATAGAAAACGCAGGGCGTCCACCCCGTCTTTAACCACGCTTATGTTGCAGGGGGTTTCGATATCCCTGAAAGCCTCTTTCAGGAGCGTGCGTCTCCGGCGTTGTCTTCAACCAGAAGAATCCCGAACGGAACATTTTTTTCTCTGCCCATTATTCACGCCCCTTACCCTGAAGGGTGAAGATAAAGTCGGAGCCTTTCCCCTCGGCGGATTCAACGCTTATTTCTCCGCCGTGGCGCTCCACTATCTTTTTGCATATGGCAAGGCCGATCCCTGTTCCGGGGAATTCTTCCTTGGTGTGGAGCCTCTGGAATATTACAAAGATTCTGTCCAGATATTTTTTATCTATGCCTATACCGTTATCTTTTACCATAAACCGGAAGAGATTGCCTTCCTTTTTGGAGGTTATTTCGATTTCAGGCTTAACCCCTTCCCTGCTGAACTTGACAGCGTTTCCGATCAGGTTCTGAAAAAGCTGTATCATCTGTGAGTTATCCGCCCATATCGTGGGCAGTTTGGAATATTTTATCACGGCTCCGGATTCTTCGATAACCCCTTTGAGGTTTGCCTTAACGGCGTCCAGAACCCCGTTCAGATCAACGTGAGTGAATTCGCCGCCCTTTGTTCCCACACGGGAATAGCTGAGCAGGTCGTTTATCAGTACCTGCATCCTGTTCGCCCCGTCCACCGCATAGTTGATGAACTCCGCGGCATCGCCGTCCAGCTTGTCCTTGTACCTTTTCGCCAGAAGCTGGGTATAGCTTGAGATCATCCGCAGAGGTTCCTGAAGGTCATGGCTTGCGATATATGCGAACTGCTCAAGCTCCTCGTTAGAGCGTTCCAGTTCAGATGTTCTTTCCGCAAGTTCCCTGTCCCTTTCCTGAAGGGCTTCGGCCATGGAGTCAAAGGCCTTTGCAAGCTGGCCGAGCTCCCCTCTGCCGTATCTTATTCCTGTGCGGACGGTAAGGTCCCCCGCGCTGAGCTCCTTGGTCACGTTAGCCAGACGGTTAATTTTATTCAGGGCAAAAAGACTGCCCGCCACCCATGCCGTTATGAGCACTATTGTGCTGAAAACAATCCACACGCCTATGTAGAAGAATACCTTTTTCACAGGTTCCATGGCGAGCTTTTCGGGAATGCCCACCATAAGGCGGAGGTTTGTCCCCTGTCCTGTCATTGTTGTGAAGCCGAAGAGGCGTTTCTCTCCGTCCAGCCCCACAGCGCGGAACATGCCGTCATTGCTGCTCTGCATCATCTCCACTGCCTTTGAGCGGCCTATGCTGCGGCCTATCCAGTCTCCGGCGTCCGGATACATTGCCATTATTTTGCCTGAGCTGTCCAGAACGGTGAGCGTTGTCCCCTCCGGAAGCTGAGAGCCGGCGGCTATTGAGCGGAACCATGAAAGATTGAATGTGGCGGAAAGAACCCCTTTTACAACTCCGTCGGACTCAACAGGGTATGAAAGGCTGAACTCCGTTGCTCCGGTAACAAGCCCCAGTCTGTATGACCCGAAATAGAAGGAGCCTTCGGAAACAGCTTTTGTGAACCATTCAGTGTTCGTCGGGATGCGTGTTATGGTCAGGGGTCTTCCGGAACAGACGATAGAGCCGCTTCCGTTCACGAGGAGAAGATTCTCATAGGAAGGATAAATATCTATAAGATCTGTAAATATTTTGTCACAGGCGGAACCGTCCATGTCCCTGATCTGCGGAATGCGTGAAAGCCCCAGAAGAAGGTGCTTTGTTCCGTTCATGGCGCTGTTGTTGTGCTCCGCCGCGTATCTGGCGAAGCGGTGTGCGTCCTTCAGCGCTCTGTCCATTTCGTAGCGGATCTCTGAAAACGCCGTGAACAGCAGAACACAGAGAGCCGGAATCACCGCGAAGAGCACCAGAAGAAGAAGCCTGCCCCGCAGTCCTGAAATACCTATAGCCATATGCGGTGATCCCCTCCTTGTATATGGCTGAATTTAACACAGAAAAGCGTAATAATTCAACTCCCTTGACAGCTTATGCGCCGGAGACTAAACTCGTAAGCTATATAATACGGAGTACGGATGTCCAGAATAGAAGAGAGTGAATACTTTCACAAAGCAATGATGATAACCAAGGCGATGTTTCCCGGGGTTTTTATTTATCTGTTTTTCGCAGGCCTGTCGGAATATTTTAACTGGAATATTTTTCTGTATGTCTCACCCGACGCCGTCAGGCAGACAGGGTTCGCCTTCATAGCCGTTTCCGTTATCTCCTTTCCTCTGGCAAAGGAGATTGAGAAGCACGCGGCAAAAAAAGCAGAGACAGGTGACGGCCTCCTGAAAAGGCTTTACTTCTCCACGCTGATTAACCTCGCGCTGGGAGAATTTTCGGCTTTTTTCGGCATAATAACATACGTAATGTCCGGCGATATAAGATACTTCTTCCTGTTTTTCAATATCTGCCTTCTGCATATAATCCTCAACAGGCCAACTTATAAAAAATGGAAAAACCATATGCGGGAACGCTTCACCTCACTGCCAGACGAGGATGAATGATGAACGGGAAAAGCTTGTCCCACAAAGGAATTGTAGCCGAAGCGGACGCCGGAGACGGCGTTCTCATTGAGATAGCCAGAACCGGCGCATGCGGAGACTGCAAGGAGAAAGGAGCCTGCGGGATGACGGAAAGCGGTTCTCTCTTTGTACGGCTGAAAAGCCCTCGGCCTCTGAAAAAAGGGGATGAAGTGACAGTGGAGATCTCCCGCAGAGAGTTTTACCGCTCAGTGGGGCTGGTTTACATAACCCCTGTGGCGCTGATGCTCACTGCCGCGGTTGCGGTGAGTTCCGCGGGGTTTTCCGAACTGGCTACAGCTTTTTTCACCCTCGCCGTGCCCGCCGTTTATTTCCCTGTGCTGAGGCTGTTTCTGAAGAAGAACCCGCGCACAAGCTACCGCATCAAATAATTTACCCCTGCCATAAAACCTGCCGAAACGGCAGGCTTCATTCGTATAGCTTTTTGTTACTTCTTCTTTTTCCTCACAGCGGCTGAGTTGCGGTGCGCTATGAGCTCTTCGTGTTCCGCTAAAGTGATAATGTCTTCCATGTCTTCGGCGAGCTGCTTTTTTGAGTAGTAAAGTATGCTTGAGCGTTTTATGAAATCATAAACCCCAAGCGGCGAGAAGAAGCGGGCTGTCCCCCCTGTAGGCAGGACGTGGTTGGACCCCGCTATATAGTCGCCCACGGGTTCGGGTGTGTTTTCCCCGAGGAAGATTGCTCCGGCGTGCTTTATTTTCAGCATCATCTCCATAGGGTTTTCAACGTAAAGCTCAAGGTGTTCGGGGGCGATTTCGTTCGCCACATCGCATGCCTCGTCCATATCCTTCACGAGGATTACCGCGCCGTATGAGTCGATGGATTTTTTCGCTATCTCTTTTTTGGGGAGCTCCTCAAGCTGTTTTCTGAGCTCCTCTTCTATTTTTTCCGCCAGTTTTTTATTATCGGTGACCGCAACGGAGCTTGCCAGTTCGTCATGCTCCGCCTGAGAGAGCATGTCTGCGGCGATGTATTTCGCCTTGGCGGACTTATCGGCTATGATAAGTATCTCGCTGGGGCCTGCGATCATATCTATATCCACCTGACCGAAGACAAGCTTTTTCGCCAGAGCAACGTAAATATTGCCGGGGCCGACTATTTTATCCACCTTGGGCACTGTCGCTGTTCCATAAGCCAGAGCCGCAACAGCCTGCGCCCCGCCGATTTTGAAGCCTCTGTCAACCCCTGCGATGTAAGCCGCCGCCAGCACAACGGGGTTAACCTCGCCCCCTGTGGCGGGTGTGGTCATTATTATTTCACCGACTCCGGCAACTTTTGCGGGCAGTGTGTTCATAAGCACGCTGGAGGGGTAAACCGCCTTTCCGCCGGGAACATACACGCCGACTTTTTCAAGGGGGGTGATCTTCTGGCCGAGGAAGGTTCCCTCGCTTTTTTCGTATATCCATGTTTTTTCAAGCTGTTTTTCGTGGAAGGAGACTATGTTGTCCCGCGCTTTTTCCAGAGCCTTTTTCAGCTTTGGGTCGAGGGCTTTGTACGCCTTCTCCATCTCTTTG
This sequence comes from Deferribacterales bacterium, assembly GCA_050253335.1. Taxonomy (GTDB): domain Bacteria; phylum Chrysiogenota; class Deferribacteres; order Deferribacterales; family Geovibrionaceae; genus Geovibrio. The sequence continues at coordinate 39,114 of JBFWJG010000012.1, forward strand.
CGGGTTATCTCTATGCTGCTGCCTTCGAAGCGGTCAAACTTTTTCGTAAGTTCGAAAAGCGCCGCATCCCCTTCCTTTCTGATCCTGTTTATGATGCCGAGGACAGTGTCAAGGTACTGCTCATCAAAGGATTCGCCCCTGCCCAGTATTTTTTTCAGTTTTTCGTCATTTCTTTTTATTATCATGATTCAATTCCCGTAAATCTGTTTTTGCCGTTCTTCTTGCTTTCATAAAGCCTTGAATCGGCAAGCTTTACTATTTTCACGCTTTCGGCGCCTTCGGGGAAATCCTTCGGAACCGCCACGACTCCTCCGCTTATTCCCGCTATCCCCGCATAACCCGCCTTCTCAAAAACCTGTGATGAGACATCGGTAAGCTTAGCCGTAACCTTTCTTATGTCAACCTTTTCATCTTCGGGGATTATTATGAAAAACTCATCCCCGCCGAAGCGTCCCAGAATATCGCTGGCGCGGAGCTTTTCCCTGAATCCCCTGCACAGTTCCACAAGGAGACTGTCGCCCACCAGATGCCCTTCCTTGTCGTTCACGGCTTTGAAATTGTCAATGTCCGCCATGATGAAGTAAAAGCCTTTGCCGTATCTCTGGTGTCTGCTTATCTGTGCGTTTATAAGCTCGGCCATGGCCATTTTATTATATGCTCCGGTGAGGAAGTCTGTCCTTGCCTGCCTGTAGATGATTTCTGTGTTGTGGAGCTTTTTCAGGGCAACCATGACAACGAACGAAAGCTCCTTCACAAAGTCCATCGATCCGGCATCCTCAAACCTTTCCGGCTCCCTGCTGAAAAGGGCGAGGGCGGCGATTATCCGCCCGTTCTCCGTTATGGGGGCTATGAGGTATGAGCCTATCTCCTCCTCCACCCTGAACTCGCTTATGATATTCATAGTGTCTTTGCCGGAGTAGGGGCGCTTGTCCAGAAAGAAGTATTTGAAGACCTTCTCCGGATGAAAGAATATTTTATCCGCCAGGTTGTCCGTTTTGCGCTCGAAGTCCAGAGCGTCAGAGTTGAGAAACAGCACAGCGCGGTCAATGTCAAAAATTTCCGCAAGGTAGGAAAGCGGTTTTTCGGTGATCTCCGCCAGAGAGTTTGACAGGAGAAAGGCATATTCCACAATCCTGAATCCGCCGTGTTTGGCCTCATTCTCCCTCACAAGGGTGATGAGTTTTTCAAGTTCGTCTTTGAGATCCCTGTTCTCTTTGATAACCGTGTCGAGTCTTCCCATTCTATTTAAGCTCCCCGAGATTTTTGCCTATGGAACCGTTTACTGAAAGCGGAACACGCAGAGATGCGGCGCTCTCCATTATTCTCTTCACTTCCGGCGCGAAGCTTTCCGCTATGTTTTCCCGCACCTCGAACACAAGCTCATCATGAAGCTGGAGTATAAGGTGGGCGTCCAGTCCGTTTTCCCTGATATATTTGTCGCAGTTGAGCATAGCCACCTTGATTATGTCCGCGGCGGAGCCCTGCATCTGCGTGTTTACAGCCACACGCTCCCCCTTCATGGCTATGGTTCTGTTTCTGCTTTTTATGTCCGCTATAAATCTTTTTCGGCCGAAAATCGTTTTTGCAAAGCCGTTTCTTTTCGCTTCCTCAATGGTTTCGGCTATGAACTTCTTCACGCCGCTGTATGTGGCGAAGTATTTGTCTATGAAGATCTGCGCGTCCTTGGGGTTTACGCCTGTGTCCCTTGAGAGGCCGTAGGCGGAGAGCCCGTATATTATGCCGAAGTTAACGGCCTTTGCCATGCGGCGCATGTTGCCGTCCACCTTGTCCTCCGGCACGTCAAACACCTTTGAGGCTGTCTGGGTGTGGATGTCGAGCCCTCTGGAATATGCGTCCACAAGGGCTGCATCCCCCGTGAGGTGGGCGAGGATGCGGAGTTCTATCTGCGAGTAGTCAAAGGAGACGAAAACATAGCCGTCCTCCGGCACAAATGCGGAACGGATCGCTTTTGCGAACTCCCCCTTCTGGGGTATGTTCTGCATGTTCGGCGCAGTGGAGGAGAGCCTGCCTGTCGCGGTTCCCGTCTGTTTGAACTCGGTGTGTATGCGTTTTGTGCGCGGATCTATGAAGTTTATCAGCGTGTATGTGTATGTGGAGAGCAGTTTGCTCAGCTCCCTGTGGCGCAGTATGTTCAGTATCACTTCCTGATGCTCAGGGTTGTAGACCATGAGATCACGCAGGGCTTCTTCGGATGTGGAGAAGCCTGTCTTTGTCTTTTTCACCGCTTTTATTCCGAGCTCGTCATACAGAAATGAGGAAAGCTGTTTGGGTGAGTTGAGATTTATGTCATGCCCCACTGCGCTGATAAGCGAGTTCTGGAGCTGGATAAGCTCCGTTTCGAGGATCTTGGCAACTTCGCGTATGCGCTCCGGATCAAGCTTCACGCCCTTTTTCTCCATTTCGGCGAGGACATAGCAGGTTTCTATCTCCATCTCCTCATAGAGTTTTTTCAGGCCGTTCTTTTCCAGATTCTCTATTTCATCCGCCGCGGACTGTCTGATTCTGCTTATGAAATCTTCCGCCTGTTCATCCTTCATAAGGCGCAGACCGCCCTGATCAGGCTCATTCATCCAGCTTATCAGCATTATATCCTGCGGATTTTCAGGTTTGAGCCCTGTTTCCTTGTAAATGTGCTTGAGATCATACAGCACAGCACCCTGCGGCACTGCTTCGGGGTTTTTCTGCTCCGGCTCCTGTTCCGCATCCTGAACCCATATCTCGCCGTTTATGCTGGCGATCACCGTGAAGTCAGTGCTGGCAGGCTTTGTTTCGGAGGCGGAGGTCTGAGGCATGTTCGGCCTTGCGGAACCCTCACCGAAAAGTCTGCGGAGAACAGAGCTCATTTCAAGCTCACGGAGCTTTTCCTCAAGGGCGGGCTCATCCTTCTCCGGTGCGGAGTAATCCAGATCATCTATGAACTGCAAAGTGGCGAGTTCACGGCTGAAAAACGCTTTTTCCTTATCCGCCTCAAGCTTTTCTTTCAGCTTGCCCTTAACCTTGTCTATGTTTTCATAAACCCCTTCCAGAGTTCCGAACTCCGCCAGAAGCTTCTGGGCGGTTTTCTCCCCGACTCCGGCCACACCGGGTATATTGTCCGATGCGTCCCCGCTGAGAGCCAGCATATCGAGGATTTTTTCAGGGGGCAGGCCGAATTTTTCCGTCACTTCGGCTGCTCCCATGGGGGTGTTTGTGGAGAGATCAAGTATCTTCACCTTGCCGTTGACAAGCTGGTGGAGGTCTTTGTCTTTCGTGGCTATGTAAACTTCGCCTTCAAGGGTGAGGGCGAGGGTGTTTATGGTGTCGTCCGCCTCATAGCCGTCAATGCACAGGACAGGTATTCCCATCAGGGGTATCATCCCCTTGAGGGCTTCAAGCTGGGGGATCATATCCTCCGGCATAGACTCACGGGTGGCCTTGTATGCCTCGTGCATTTCGTGACGCTTGGTTTTCTCTTTGGAGTCAAACACAACGTAGATCTCTTCGGGGTTCAGCTTCTCCCGCATTGATATAATAAACTGAAAAAAACCGTGGATTACCGCTGTGGGGAACCCCTTGCTGTTCGTCAGGGGGCGTGTGGCGTAAAAAGCCCTGTATGCTATATAGTTGCCGTCAATTACCAGTTTCATTATATTACCTTATTATGTTTATGAATCTTTCGCTTCGCACGCTAACAGAGCTTCCCCCTCTTCATCCTGAGGCGGGACCTAATAATCTCGTTCGGCATCTGCGATTTTAGATACGTATTCCGGCATTTTATGATAAATTGGGTAGCTTGTACACGTTTTTATCCCCTTGACAGAGCTGACTTGTTCCGTTATTCTTAAATAAGTCTAGGTTGACTGAACTGTATCGCAGTTTTTCTATGTAAACTGTACCGGTCAGCGGGGAGCCTTTTTTCGAACAAGGGAAACAGGCATGTAACAGGCCGATTCTGCCGTTTATCAGGCGGCAATTTATAGAAGGTGTTAGGATGAAGATCGAATTAAAACTGAAACCCCAATCGGAAAGACGTCAGGATATTTTTAAACCCGAAAAGCCTCTGCCTTTCGGCCAGCTCCGCACAGATCATATGTTTCTGGTCGATTACGCTGACGGAGTCTGGAAAGATCCGAGAATTGTGCCTTACGCCAATTTCAGCATAGCCCCCGGCGCAACCTCCCTTCACTATTCACAGGAAATTTTCGAAGGGGCAAAAGCCTTCATGCACCCGGACGGAGAGATTTACTCCTTCCGCATAGACAAAAACGCCGGAAGAATGAACATCTCCGCAGAGATTGTCTGCATGCCCAAAATAGACGAGGAACTCCAGATAGAAGGAATCCAGAGGCTCATAGACGTGGACAGGAAATGGTTCCCCCTTCAGGAAGGGGCTTCCCTTTACATCCGTCCGTTTATGTTCGGCACGGAAGACATGCTCGGCGTTAAGCCCAGCAAAACCTTCACATTCGCGGTAATCCTTTCCCCCAGCGGCCCTTACTACCCCAAGGGGATAACAGAGCCCGTGAAGCTGCTTATCAGTGACCGCTTCCACAGGGCAGCCCCCGGCGGAACAGGCGCCGCGAAAACAGGCGGAAACTATGCCGCCTCTCTGAGAGCGGGTGAATATGCCTACTCAAAAGGAGCAAGCCAGGTGCTTTATCTGGACTGCACAAACACTTATATCGAAGAATGCGGGGCAATGAACCACTACCACGTCATGAAGGACGGCACGGTGGTTATACCCGAATTCACCGAAACCATACTGCGCTCCATCACCTCCGAGTCCGTCATTGAGCTTCAGAAGGAACTGGGACGCAAGGTTATTCAGCAGAAAATAAAAATAGAAGACTTCATAAAAGACGTTGAAAACGGAAACATCGTAGAGGCTGGCGGCTTCGGGACCGCGGCTGTTGTTTCCCCTGTGGGCACGTATATTTTTGAGGACGGACGCGAGCTTAAAGTCGGCGACGGCAAAATAGGCAGCGTAAGTAAATCAATCTACGAATATTACACCGGAATCCAGAACGGCAGGGAAAAAGCCCCCGCCGGATGGCTCAGAAAGGTTGAAAGATACTAAGAAAAACTGAGGCGGGGTTTGACCCCCGCCTTTTTGTTTGTTGATAAAGTCCTCTCCTGCCCTCCTCTACAAAAGGAGGGTGTTTTGCTTTTAACGGCAACAGTTTCCCCCTTTAACAAAGAGGGACAAAAGGGGGATTTTACAGATATGAGCAAGTCTGCCGCTATTCTATACAAGGCGGGGTTTGACCCCCGCCTTTCTGTTTTATATTTTAAACTTATTCACCAGCATTTTCAGTTCATCTGCCTGAATCTGGAGGCTTGAGATTGTCGAGGCCACTTCCTGAAGGGCAGATGAGCTCTCCTCAACACCTGAGGCTATCACCTGCGTGCTTTCGTTGATGTTGTGGATAGCGCCCACCTGCTCCTCCACTGCGGACTGGATTATTTCGTTAACCCTGCTCATTGTATCAACAGCAGAGACAATCCGCTCGAAGGTGGTTTTTGTTTCATTGATAATTTCCACTCCTCCCTCGACCTTGCCTTTTGCGTTGCTCATCTCTGTTGAGGCGAGCTTGGCTTCTTTCTGGAGGCTCTGGATTATGGAGGAGATTTCACCGGTTGATGTCTGGGTGCGTTCGGCAAGCTTGCGCACCTCATCCGCCACAACAGCGAACCCGCGTCCGTGTTCTCCGGCTCTTGCAGCTTCTATTGCGGCGTTAAGCGCCAGAAGGTTTGTCTGGTCTGCGATGTCGGTGATAACATTGAGTATGTCCCCGATTCTGGAGGATGATTCCAGAAGCCCCTCGATAGTTTTGCCGAGGGTTTCGACATTGCCTTTGATAACGATCATCTCGTTCACGGCTTCCTGAAGCTTTTTATTGCCCTGAATTGTGAGAGCGTTGGTTTCCTCGATGTTGTTTCTGCCTTCATTTATGGAGCCGGAAACCTCAGCGGCGGAAGCTGTCATCTGCTCTGTTGCGCTCGCGACCCCTGAAATCTGCGCCGCCTGATCGTTCATTGTGGTTGAGAGCTCCTCGGTGGAGGCGGCAAGCTCTGTGCTGCTTGAGGCGACTGTATCCGCGTTCATCATGACTGTCTGGATAATATCCCTGAGCTTGCTGATAAACTCGTTGAAATATCTGCCCAGCTCGCCCACTTCGTCATGCGTGCTCACGGAAATCACCTTGGTGAGGTCCCCCTCGCCTTCGGATATCTCCTTCAGGGAAGCGGATACATTGCGTATATTGTTGGAAATCCTTCTTGCTACATAAAGCGCCGCCGCGGTTATCACCCCTATACAGACAAGGGTTATGAGAATGAATTTGAAAATAACCGCGCCTATCTCCTTGGAGACGCTTTCACGGATTTTTGCCACTTCCTTGTCAATGTCGTCTATGTAGAATCCTGTGCCCAGTGCCCAGCCCCAGTCGCCCATAGGCACTGAGTATGAAAGCTTTTTGGCCACTGTTTTTTCTGAGGGCTTATCCCACATATAAACCAGATACCCGCCGCCGTCTTTAGCCTGTTTCACAAGCTCGCGGACAAGATACAACCCTTCCTTGTCCTGAACATCCCACATGCTTGTTCCTTCTCTCTGCGGACTGGGGGGCAGAAGCACATTTATCCCTTCATATGTGTATATGAAGTAGTAGCCGTCCGCACCGTAAAAAAGCTTCCTGATGGTTTCCTTCGCCTGATGACGGGCTTCTTCCTCCGAGAGGGAGGAATCTTCCATTATGTGCTTTACCGAGGTTTCCGCCAAATCGAGATAGTTGCTCAGTTCGGCTTTTTTGAGGCTCATCATGGTATCTTCAATAAGCTTGATTTCTGCGTTTCCCATTTTCCTGATATTGCCGATGCTTATCACGGCAAGCACAACCGACAGGAGAATAACAGGAATAAGAGCCGTAAACAGTATCTTGGAACCGATTTTCAAATTCAACATTTACACACCGCCTGACTGATGAATGGTATTTGCTTGTTGTGTCTCTGGGTTTATGTAATCAATTTTAATATTAAATGATCGGATTATCCACAAAACTACAGGAAATATATTAAAAATACTGAGATTAAAATGAATTCAGCCGCGGCAGGCTAATAAAAAAGGGTTAAGAATCTGCCCGCAGTATTAAGACCGCGGACAGATCAAAGGATTATTCTTTTCTTAAAGGGCGCTCCATAAGAGCCATTACGGAGTCCTTCGGATTTTTGTTTTCGTAAATAACTTTGTATACCTGCTCGGTGATGGGCATTTCTATTCCTGCCTTTGCCGCGTAGGCGTAAGCGGCTTTAGCGGTGTAAACCCCTTCGGCAACCATGTTCATTTTTCCGGTTATTTCATCTATGCCGAATCCTTCCGCCAGCTTGAGGCCGACCTGCCTGTTTCGGCTGAGATCCCCTGTGCAGGTGAGAACAAGATCCCCCATGCCGGAAAGCCCCATGAAGGTTTCCGCTTTGGCGCCCATAGCCACGCCGAGGCGGGTTATCTCCGCCAGCCCGCGGGTTATTAGGCCTGCCCTTGCGTTATGCCCGAAGCCGAGTCCGTCGGAAATTCCCGCGGCAACGGCGATTACGTTTTTGATCGCTCCGCCTATTTCCACTCCGGTGACGTCATCAGTGCAGTAACAGCGGAAGGCGGGCGCGGAGAGGGCGTTCTGCCACCACTCTGCACGTCTGACATCCTTAGAGGCGACGCTCACCGCCGTGGGTTTGCCCAGTGCCACTTCCTTGGCGAAGGAGGGGCCCGAAATTATGGAGTATTCCGCATCGGCGGATTCACTGAGCATCTCGATGACCAGTTTGCCCGTGGCTATCTCTATACCCTTAGTGGCTATTATTATGTCCCTGCCTTTCAGGGAGTCTCTGTTTGCCTCGGCGACACGCCTTGAGAACTGCGTGGGCACAGCCCAGACAATGTGCTTTTCCGGCATGGATGAAATATCCGAAAAGCTCTTTGCCCCCACATTGGCGGAAAGCTTTATCCCCTGAAGAAATAGAGGGTTCTCGCTGTTTTCGTTAACGCCTTTTATTACTTCGTCTTCGAATGCGTAGAGGGTGACTTTGTACCCTGATGAGCCGAGCAGGGAGGCCAGCGCAGTGCCCCAGCTTCCGGCTCCTATTACGGCTATTTTATCTTGCATGGGCAGACTCCGGATGTTATCTTTTCTGTATCGGTGCATTAGTATACAAAGTATAAAAACCGCCCCGAACAAGGGTAGGGAATAGTAAGGCGATTTATGGCTAAAATCAACTATTATGACGTTGACGCCCTGCGCAACGTAAACGAGAAAAGGGTTTGGGACATGCTCCCGTTCTTTCTGGAAAGAAATCCCGCTCTGTGCGCCTGCGGAAGCTGCGCCCTTGATATTGTGGCTGTCACGCTGAACAATATCCAGCCGTGTTATCAGGTCTATGAAGAGGGGATAGAAAGAGCCCGTGAAAAAGTGAGCGAGGAAGAGATATACCGCCAGATGACAGCTGCCGGAAAGCTTGTTTCCTCCAACCCCCGTCACGACTGAGCATGGTCAGAGCCGCAGTTCTTATCTGCGTATTTTTCTATGCTTTAAGCGCTTCCGCGGACTACAGAGACCTTCTGCCTCTGCTGCCGGAGATACAGGGGTATTCCGCGTCTCCTGCCGAGGGCAGCACTCTGCGCCTCCCGCGGGGCAGTGTGGACACTGCGTCCAGAAGATATTCCTCCGCCTCTGCGCTTCTTATTCTTTCAATTTACTCCGGAAGCGGTGTCAAAGCCCTTGAGGAGCATGGGATAAAGGCGGGGCGCATAACCCGCGCGGCAAAAGAGGGGACATATACTGCTTACTATACCGAAAACGGCAGAAACAAAGGGTACATCATGCTTACTTCAGACGGTTCTCCGCTGACAGTTGTGCTTGAGTACAAGGGGATAAGCCACGCTCAGGCGGACGGAGCCGTCCGCAGTCTGAATCCGGACAGTTTTTTCAAAAAGAATTAAACGTTCTGGTATTTGGTGCAGATGGATTCAGGCAGTGTGGAAAGCTTGATTCTGTCTCCGCTCAGAACCACATCCTCAGCAAGCTTCTTTTCAAAAATATCAAGTATCTCAGCCGCAAACACATTGTCTTCATTAATGCTGTAAATAACCCAGCGTCCGTCCTTTTTGTCTTTGATAATCCCTGATGTTTTAAGGATTTTCAGATGCGATGAAACAGTGGACAAGGCTATGTCCAGAACCGAGTCAATTTCGCAGACACACATAGGTCTTTCCCTGAGCATCATGGCAATGCGCACTCTGTTTTCGTCTCCGAGCGCCTTGAAGACCTCAATCTCGCTTCTCACGATAAGCCTCCGCAGAATATAAAAGCTATGTATATGAATAATAAAATATTGTTAAGATTCATGATCATTCCTTCGTCCGTAAATGTCAACGATTTTCGGAAACTATTAACAAAATTAACTATTCAAAATACAGATGGGGAAAATAACCGGTTATCTTCCGCAGTGATAACCGTAAGCTGGCTGATATTATACAGCCGTAACACTTTTGTAAA
>JBFWJG010000013.1:0-47893 GCA_050253335.1 Deferribacterales bacterium
TCTGTACAGATTTTGGGGACCACCTCTTACCTTGCTTCTTTAAAGGAGAGAGAAGAGTTAGACGCTATACTTCCTGATCTTCTGAGCCAAATGGGGTTAAATGTCTTTTCTAAACCACATCGTGGTCAAAAAGAGTCAGGTGTTGATGTTGCTGCGTATGGGAAGATTGAAGATAATGAAAATGGAGTGTATCTTTTTTCTATCAAAGCTGGAGATATTACACGAACAACTTGGGATGGAGATACTGAACAGGCTCTGAGAAGTTCTTTAAATGAAATAAAAGATGACTATATCCCTCATAGAATGCCACAAAAGTATAGAACTGAAAAAGTCGTTATTTGTTTATGTTTTGGCGGCGATATTCAGACGAATGTTAGAAGTTCTATAAGTGGGTACATTTCAGAAAATACAAGAGACAATATTTCTTTTGAAGAATGGAATGGGGATAAGCTAGCTCAATTAATAGCTGAACATTTTCTGAGGGAAGAACTTTTTGCCCCCAATTTACGTTCATTGTTTAGGAAATCTCTGTCTTTAATTGATGAACCTGAAGTTTCTTTTGAAAATTATAAAAAGCTTATTACTAATCTATATGGAAGTTGCAGGGGCAGTAAAGAAAGATTAAAAACCCTTAGACAATTTAATTTATGCTTATGGGCTCTCTTTGTATGGTGTAGAGAGGCAGACAATCTGGAATCTGCTTATCTTTCTGCGGAGCTGACACTGCTTATGGGCTGGGAGTTAAGCAAATCATCCTTTCATGAAAAAAAGAAAGTAGATAAAGATATTGTAAATACTTATAAAGCTATATTTAATGCTTATTGTATAATCTCCGATGGTTTTATCAATAAAGTGGTTATGCCACATTCACAAAAACTTTACTACCTTTCTTATGGCATTAATTCATCTAATGACGTAGATGTAAATTTAAAATTATTTGATTTGTTAGGTCGGATCGCAGTTAATGGTGCATTCTTTTATTATGCTTACAAACAAGAAAATGATGAACAGTTGTTGCAGCTATACCAGATACACTGTGCGGCTTTAGTCAGCTTAATTAAAAATAACCCTTTACTTTATAATCCATACAAGGACGAACAGGCGATTGATATATCTCTTGCATTATGGTTATTAAACCAAGACAGCCAATGGTCAGATTTTATTAAAGAATGGCTGGGTCATATGCTGGGAAGAAGTATTTTTAACTATAGAAGACATGGTAAATATCCTGGTAACTTAACTAGCTATCATGATCTAATTCGACATCCTTTTGAAAAAACTAAAGAATATAGGAAAGAAGTTACTGGTGGTAGTATCTTATACCCAATGATTAGTATGTCAGCAACTTTGAATGACTTTGATGAAATATATAGTGAAATAAAAAACTTCAAAGAAACGGAACTCCCTCATTGCAATTTTCAATTATGGTATCCTGATAAGGATTCTGAAGCATGCTATTATACCAACTCAGATATGCATGGAAGAGTTTTGTGTGATGTTGGAGTGAATTTGTCTAAAGATAAAATGTTAGAGCAGATTTTTAATGAATGTACAGCCACAAATGATTTTGAAGAACTCTCTGCAATAAAGAATGGTTTTTGGCCGTTATTATTTGTTGCTAGTCGTCATTATAGGATACCACTGCCAGTGCATTTTTTTAAGAAATAAAGGATAGTATTAATTATATATACAGATTTCTGGGACCACTTCTCAAGGCTGTTTGAAAGTTTCCAGCTCAGAACTTTTCTGCTGTACCAATCCATAATTGCCACCAGCTCTTTATTCTTCTGGAAAAAAGGGTACTCATTTATTGATTTTTTAAGCATTACATGGTGCTTTTTTGAAACCGTATTCGGCATCACCCCTGAGAATGATGCCGAGGAAGCTTTATTTTTTTCAGTAGTTGATTCCGGCCGCCTGAACGCTTTCCGGATCGTGGCTGTGGCAGGGGGTTACGCCGTATGTCATGTCGCAGTTCGGGCATTTTGCCTCGAATGTTTCCATGGTGAAGCTCTCCTCGCAGTTGGAGCAGTGAATAACCATGGGCATAGGCATGGGCATTGCGCCGTAGCCCATATGTCTGAGCTTGTTGACCACCTGTTTTCCGTTTTCAAATGTTCCTGAACATCCCTGATGCATATTCTATACCTCTCTGTATATTTTTCCGGCCTTGCCGTAATGCTGTACGTGTTTGCGGTGCATTCCCTTTTCATGAAAATGCATGAGACTCTCCGCATCCGCCCGGAGTGGCTATGCTCTGCGTCATTCTGGACGCCGTGAAGAATCTCTAACCTTTCTTTGTTTTGAAACAATACATCCGTTGCGGTATAATTTACTTGATGGAGATCAAAATATGCAAAAAAATCTTTATCGTTTTAATTTTATGTATTATAGTGCCTTTATTAGGTAATATTGACAAATCACATTAGATTATTATTTTTATAACGGTTATGGGATAACTTTTTATGGAGGTAAGCATTGAAAAGACTGCTTCCGCTTTACATTAACAGGCTCAGCCCCTGTTACAGCCGTGATCATCTCGGCAACCACGGCTGCTACGCCAGAAACGATATACCCAGATTTCTCCACCTCACAGCTCTCGGCAGGTTTGACGAAGCCTTTTACGTGCTCAAGGAGACAAACCCTTTCAGCTCCGGCTGCGGCAGGTTCTGCGATCACCCCTGCGAAACGGCCTGCAACCGCACTAAATACGACCAGCCGGTGGACATAAAGGCGCTTGAACGCTTTGTTTCCGATGCGGGGTATGAAAAAGGCCTGAAACCGAAAATGACCGGAGAGGCGAAGGATAAAAAAATAGCCATAGTGGGCTCCGGCCCCGCAGGGCTCTCATCCGCATATTTCCTTGCCCGCTGCGGCTACAGGGTGGAGGTTTTCGAGAAGCATGAAGTCGCGGGCGGCCTCCTCACAGAGGGGATACCCGCATACCGCTACCCCCGTGATGTTTTTGAAAAGGAGCTTGCCTTCATAAAAGATACAGGAGTTGTGATACACACCTGCGCCAATATAAATAAGGAAAGCTTCAAGGACTTGGCCGGAAACTACGATGCGGTGATAGTCGCCACCGGAGCCCACAAGCCCGGTGAACTGGGCATAGAGGGTGAACAGCTTGACGGGGTGGAGAACGGCATAGCCTTCCTGAAAAAGGTAAACCTCGGACAGTTTGATAAGCTCGGCATAAAAAAAGGCGAGAAGATAGGCGTAATCGGCGGCGGATATACTGCGATGGATGTTGTGCGCTGTGCTGTCCGCCTCGGTGCGGAGCCCACAATGGTGTACAGGCGAACATCAGCCGAAATGACCGCTCATCAGGGAGAGGTTGAGGAAACAAAGCGCGAAGGCGTGAAGTTTAAATTTCTCAGAAGCCCGCTTAAAATAGAAAAGGCGGAAGACGCTCTCAGGCTCACCGTGCAGAAGATGAAGCTCGGCCCCGTGGACGAGAGCGGCCGCTCCAAACCCGTTGCCGTTTACGGCGAGACCGAAACCTACCACTTCGACCGCATAGTCCTTGCCATAGGCGACAAGCCGGATCTCTTCTTCGTGGGGGAGAAGTTCACTGTGGATTTCCCCAGAATGATCTGCCGCGACCTGCCGGAGGATGTGCAGAGCAGAATCTTCATCACAGGTGACGCCGCAATGGGCGCAACGGACAACACCGGAATGGTGGTCCGTGTGGTGGGGCTTGCGCAGGACACTGTGAAAAGCGTGCGCGAATACCTCGGCGAAACAGTGGAGACCGATAAAAACAGAAAGACAGCCTTCTACAATACATTGAACACTAAATATTTTGAGAAGAGCGGCAGGCTGATAGAAGAAACGCTCCCCTTTGAGAAGAGGAACGGAAACTTTGATGAAATAGTGAAAACAGTTGATGCCGACCTCGCTCAGCTTATGGCGGGAAGATGCTTCAACTGCGGAATCTGCATTCAGTGCGACTGGTGCTGGCACTACTCTGACGGCAGCCTGATCAAGCTCGACAGGGAGTGGACTCCGGAGAAGGATGCCTTCTACTATGAATTCCTCACGGAAAAAGTAAGCGATGCCACCTTCAAAAGCGTGGAAGCCTGTCCCAGAGCGGCACTGAGCATATCCTCCGCAGGGAGTGCAGCGGAAAGCCTCCGAGAAGAGCAGTACATAACGAAAAGCGGACTCGAAGGGGGAAACTGATATGATAACTGACGGACTTTCCCGTTCGGGAAATTTAAGCGTATTCGAGTTCTCCGGCGGAGAGGAAGGGATCGCAAGCGGTGCCTGCGGCCTCCTCGGAGTAGTTGGCGATTTCAGTCTTGAGGCGGTGCTCAAGGCGGCAAGGTGCCTCCAGTACAGAGGCCGTGCCGGAGCGGGCGTAACCCTCAAGGGGCTTTATAAGGACACCAACTTTTACAACTTCCACATAATGTTCCGCAGCAAAGAGAAGATAGACGAGCTTGAAAACGTTATCGGAAGCTGGGGCGTGCGCATTCTGGACAAGTTCAACATGGTGCAGAAGAAGTATTACTACGACTACGACCTGCCCATAATTATGCATTACGCCGTTGTTCCCCCCTCCGTGGACGAGATGATGTACAGGGAGAAGATGAACGATGAGGCGCTGTACATGGTGAAGATGGTGAGCCGCTTCAACACGGCGTTCAAGGATGATGCGCGCATCTTCTCAAGCTCCAAATACAACGGAACCTTCCTGACAGCCTTTGAGCTTCAGGACACCATAGATATTTACAACCTCCACCAGTTTGAGGAGAGCTATTACGAGGCATGCCTCATTCACCTGCGCTGGCCCACGAGCAAGGGTCAGGGACTCTGGTGGGGGCCTCAGCCGATCTCCCTCGGCGAGGTGGCGGGCGCGCACAACGGACACCTTTCAAGCGATGTTTCAAACGCAAGGGCGCTTGAACAGCTTGACATCCACCTCCATGTGGGCACGGATTCCGAGGCTTTGTTCCTCCAGACGGAATATCTGCTTAAAAAAGGCTATTCCCTCAAAGAGATAGAGTGGATAATCTGCCGCAAGTTCCCGCAGGAGCTCGCTAACATGAGCGCAGAAGATCTCGCGCGGTATAAGGAGATTCTGGGCAACCCCGTGCTTGAGAGAATGAAGATCTCAGGCCCCGCAACGGGGATAATTCTTGTGGGTGATGTTATGGTCGGCCTTACGGACAGGGATCACCTGCGCTCATTCAGCATAGGCATAAACGACAAGGTGGCTCTCATGGGGAGCGAGCAGAGGGCTGTCATAAGCGCCGCTTACTTCATGAACGAGGAACTCACGATGAGCGACCCCGAAGCGGGAAGGATAGTCGGCTTCGAGGTTAAGGACAAGAAGGTGAAACGCCTTGACTACGGGTGGAAGAACAATGCTTGAATATAAAAAAGAGATAGTCGTAAAACGGTCAATAAGATACACGGAACCCGCAGACACGGGGATATTCGCTCAGGGCGCAAAATACTGGGTGAAGGTCACTGATGATTCAGAGGAGCCGGGCAGGGGCTGTGTTCACTGCGCAACCTGCGTGGAAGCCTGCACCCACAATCTCACGAAGCCCGAATCCGGCACAGGGGTTTTCAGCATGGAGACGCGTTATCTCGATGCGGACGGAAACAGGGTCGAGCCTGAGGAGAAGGATAGGGCGGCATTTCTGGAGAAGATACTCTGGATCAACCCCGATGAGTGCTGCAACTGCAAAAGATGCGTGAAAATGTGCCCCCAGAGGGCAATCAAGGTTACGCACAATCCGGATTATCAGGAGATAGGGGTCACACTCTCAGGCTCCGAGGCCATAAACAACATAATCAGCCGTGCGGCGGGCAAATCAACCGTTTCCAGCGCACATCTGGGAAAATATCCTTCCAAGATGGATCAGGACTGGCTGATTGATGCGGCGGAAATCCTCTCTCCTCAGCGTGACCACCTGCATGAGTTCGCGGGGCAGATGCGTAAGATGACCCTCGGCAAGAGGAAAGCCCGCTTCGTGTGCGATACGCCGATATTCGATGTTCACCAGAGCTACGGCTCAAACAGTCATGAGGCGGTACTGGCCAGAATGGCCGCGAGCATAAAGCTGGGCAGACCGTTTTTCACAGGCGAGGGCTACATCCACCCCGACATGATGCCCGCGGCGAAGCACTGCATACTCCAGTTCGGTTCCGGCGGTTACGGCCCGTGGCTTGAGCTTGACAAGTTCGCCGGAATCTCCATGAAATACGGGCAGGACGCCAAAAAAGGGAAAGGCGGCAGGCTTCAGGACAAGAAAAACGATTACGAAATAGCCCTGCTCCGCTGTGTGGAGGCACTGCGCCACCTCACCGCGCCGAACCCCCAGCACCTTCAGTATTCCATAGAGGAACTCCCCATGAGGGTGGAATCACTCCGTATGCTCCTCGGGGATGACAAATTGATAGGGGCTGATGTTTACGGCACTGCGTGGAACTTCCCTGAAATCGCAGTGGCGATCGCCAAGGCGGGCTTTGACTACATAACAATAAAAGCCGGAGACGGCTCCACAGGAGCAGCACACGCTGTTGACCTGAAAAACCGAGGTCTGAACGTGGTTTACCTTACCCATATGGCAGATCTCGCTCTGCGCAGGGAGGGGCTGAGGGAGGATATATCCGTCATAGCCGAAGGCGGCGTGATGGACAGCTTCCACGCTTTTCTCGTAATGCTCGCAGGGGCGGACTTCGTGGGGATGGGCATGCGCCATCTGCATGTTCTGGGGTGCACCCTCTGCCAGAGATGCCACACAGGGCAGTGCGCATGGGGCATAACATCCAGACCTTACGGCCACAGAATAGAGCCTGAAACCGCCAGCGACAATATAGTCAGAATGGTGCACAGCTTCCACGAGGATATGGAAGGGCTCTCCGCAGGGCTCGGAATGAGCACCCATTCGGATGTTGTGGGTTCCCGCCGCTTCCGTTACCACGGAGCAGACCCGCTTCTGTTTGCCACCTTCGGCCAGAAGGATTTCCCCAAACAGGTGCATACGGTGATCATGAAGGAGAGCAGAAGCAAGGTCTTCATCCCCGAAAAGGAAGCCGCCGCGGCGCTCAAGGACAAGTTTGAGGCGGTTCTGGCGAAGATAGAAGGGGACAGCCTTACCATAGACATAGGTTTTGACCAGATAGAAAGCCTTGAGCTTAACTTCATGATGAAGGAAGCAGTGCGCAGAGGCGTTAAAAAGTTCTTCCTCGACAATGTCATGGGGCAGAGGGTCATAGGCACGGGGATCAAATGTGATGAGATAACCGTCCGCGGGCTTGTGGGCAACCATTCCTTCGCCTTTGTGAACGGAACAAAGATAAACGTGATTCCCAACCACTCCACAGTGACTACGGTTCCCGCCAACGCTCAGGTGGGCGTGGCGAACACCGCTAACCCCGGTGAAATAAACATAGCCGGAGACGTGAGCGACCTTTTCGCCGCTTATTCAGTGAGCGGAACTTACAGAGTCGCCAAAAGCGGCGGCGTGAGAAACCTTCTCCTGATGAAGGCTGGCGTGCCGGAGGAATGGAAAAACATAGACACCGCAAGGTTCGAAAACGCGCCAAAAGATGAAATTCTCCGCGAACTGATAATGAGATACCAGCGCAGAAGAGCACTGAGAAGCAGGATGAAGTGGGCTGATTTCGTTAAGCTCGCAGAAACCAAGCTGAAAAAACGCAAGCCTCCCGTTGTGGTTTACGGCCTCGGCGGTGAGAGACGCATGGGCGACTACTTCATGGAGTACGCCCAGGGCGGAATAGGCGTTGTGCTTAACATAGCGGATCTTCCTAACCCCATCGGCTATTATGTATGCAGCGGAATGACTGCAGGCGCGGCATATATCAGAGGTGAAATCCTCCCCGAACAGCTCGGAGCGGGCGTTCGCAAGCTGGATTACCTCACTCCGGAGGACAGAAGCTTCCTCAAAAAGCAGATA
This sequence comes from Deferribacterales bacterium, assembly GCA_050253335.1. GTDB lineage: Bacteria > Chrysiogenota > Deferribacteres > Deferribacterales > Geovibrionaceae > Geovibrio. The sequence goes on from JBFWJG010000013.1 coordinate 7,938, forward strand.
GAGGAGTTCATCGCCCAGTTTATCGATACGGACATAGACGAAAAGTACAACGCCCAGCTTAAAGCCTTTGCGGAAAGCTACGCAAAAGACCCTGAGAAGATTTTCTCCGGCTTCTGCAAAGTCATTCCCAAGGCAACAGCCGCGGAACACAACGAATAATATCAATCAGGCCGTCCCTGCGTATATGATGCGGGGGCGGTTTTCTTTTTAAAGGGGAAGACGCATGGGTTCGCTGAAAAGGTTCGGTTCCGGCGGAGCGGCGGCGGAATATGTGGCGGATTACTGGCACTACAAGTCAGATTCCGCTGAGGCAGAGGAAGTGGAGATCTTTCCCGACAGCTATTTCAGCCTTATTTTTGACCTCAATTCCCCCGAAAACACATTTCTGACCGGAACAATGAACCGCATCGCAAAAACGTTCATAGACGGCGGCTCACGCCTTTTCGGTGTGCAGTTGAAGCCGTTTCTGATTCCCGCTCTCATCAAATGCTCCGCCGCGGGCTTTGTAAACGGAGTGCTGGGCGCTGACTTCATAAAAACCAGAGCAGGTGAAATATGCGGACGGCTGAGTGAATGCGGAACAGAAGATGAAATGAGGGCTTCTGCCGAAACTATTCTTCTTCCTCTGTTTGAGGATGCGGGAGCGGGCAACGGAACTTTCCGCAGGGTGTCCGAGGCGATGCTGAACGGAAGCGCCCCTTCCACGGTACGGGAGACGGCATTCCATGCGGGAATCTCCGAAAAACAGCTTGAACGGTATTTCCTTCTCCATACTGGTCTCGGCGTGAAGGAGTTCAGCCTCCTCACCGCGTTTGAGCGAAGCTGCCGTATGCTTGAAAGGGGTGTTTCACCGGTTTCATGCGCCTATGAGCTCGATTTTTATGATCAGTCGCATTTCATAAAGAATTTCCGCCGTTTTGCGGGCATTACCCCCACGGAATACATGAATGTCGGATTTTTACAATACAGCGGTCGTGCACAGGGCTATTATCCTGCGGTGAGGTGAACTATGAAGCTGGCTTTAACCGCCGTATTTGTTAAGGACATTAAAAAGTCCAGAGAGTTTTACTCAGGTGTGCTCAGGCTCGGGGAGCATATGGACAGCGGTGTGCATCTTTCTTATGACTGCGGGCTTTCCCTCTGGCAGGAGGATTCCGCTCTGGAAACGATTCACGGGGGAAAATCTCAGTCCGGAAGCGGAAACAGGTTTGAACTCTGCTTCGAGAGCGAAGATCTTGAGGCTGATTTTGCCCGCGTTAATGACAGCGGTGCGGAGGTAATCATCCCAATTGCCGAACAGCCCTGGGGGCAGAGGGTTTTCAGGGTTTATGATCCGGAGGGGCATATAGTTGAAGTGGCTGAACCGCTGACAGCGACCGTAAGGCGTTTTCTTTCAGCCGGACTGAGTGTGCGGGAAATAAGCGCTAAAACAACAATCCCTGAGGAAATTGTGGAGCAGATGGCGGAATAAGGGTGTTTCTGCCCCGAGGGACTGAAATCAGCCTTTAGGAGAATAGGGGGTGCCGACATCAGCACCCTCGTTTCTCAGAAGGCTGGAATCTATCTCGTTATTCCGAGCCTCAGATATTCCTTGAAGATGCATTTATCCATGATGAAGGGGACATCCGCCTGTTTTGCTATCTGCTCTGCTTCACTGCTTATCACATCTTCCTGAAGCCAGACAAGCCCTGCGCCCTTGAGCACTGCCTCCCGCACCACTTCCGCGGCGAATGCGCTCTGGCGGAAGACATCGACTATATCGGGCTTAACGGGAACTTCCGCCACGCTGTCGTATGTGGGCACGCCCAGAACCTCTTTCTCCAGAGGGTTTACGGGGTAGACTGTATATCCGTTTTTCATGAGAAATTTCATAATGCCGTTGCTGGCTCTTTCGGGTTTGCTGGATGCTCCGACTATAACCACGGTCTTTGCGTCTGTAAGGAGAGATTTAAGCTGGTCATCGGTTAAATTAGTCATGGATTCCTCCGTTATTTTATATATATTATGATCTACATAAACCTGTGATGTGTCAAGGAAGGATATGAAATGATACAGAGCCTTTACAGCTCCTCATCCGCACTGCTGGCCTATTCCAAAGCGCAGGACGCAACCGCGCACAATATCGCCAATGTCAGTACGCCCGCTTTTCAGTCCTTTTCCTCAACTTTTTCCGAGATTGCTAATCAGGGCGGGGTGAAGCTGAACACAGTCCGCACGGATTATGGCACGGGCTACCTTATCCCCACGGGGAACCAGCTTGATTTCTCCATAAACGGAAACGGCTATTTCAAAGTCACTGACGCACAGGGAACCGAAAGCCTCACCAGAAGGGGAGACTTTTCCGTTGACGCGGGCGGAAACCTAGTCACGAGGGACGGCGGAATAGTCGCCGCAGGGGTTGCGGACGGCGGGCGTCTTGAAATCGCAGACAACGGGGAAATATACTCAGACGGAGCCTACAGAGGCCGCATTGATGTTGTGGACAGAAACGGAGAAACCTTGCCCGAAGGCTCTTTCAGCATCGAGCAGGGAACCCTTGAAGCATCAGACACGGACATAGCCAAAGAGATCGTGGACAGCATGGTCTATGTCAGTTCATATAAGACGAATATCGTCACCACCCAGACGGCGGATCAGATGCTCGGAACCATCATCGATATGATGGCGTAAGCTTTAGTCAATTATCCTTAAAATATCTTCAAGCACATCTTCGGCATCCTCAACGCCAAGTGAAAGACGAACAAGGGAATCGCTTATTCCCCTCGCCGCTCTCTCCGCAGGGGGCATGGCCGCGTGGGACATCATGGGCGGATATGATATTATGCTTTCCACCCCGCCGAGGCTCACGGCAAAAACCGCGTACTCCATCTCTTTCAGCAGTTTGTGGGTGAGTTCAGGGGTTTTCAGCTCAAAGGAGAGAACAGCCCCTGCGCCGTCACTCTGCGCCTTGTTTATTTCATATCCTTTATGGCTTTTCAGCCCGGGGTAGAAAACCTGCTTCACGTTCGGATGTTTTTCCAGCGCTTCGGCGATTATCTGTGCCGATTTCTGCCCCGCCTCCATGCGCACGCCGAGAGTCTTGAGCCCCCGTATCACAAGCCAGCAGTCATTAGGCGGGAGAACAGCACCCACGGAATTCTGTATGTATTTTATCCTTTTACCCAGAGCCTTGTCTGCGGTAACTGCGAATCCGCAGAGAACATCGCTGTGCCCGTTGATGAACTTGGTTCCGCTGTGAAGCACTATATCGCACCCCAGCTCCAGCGGCCGCTGGAGGTACGGGCTCATGAATGTGTTATCCACAAGAGTGATCAGGTCATATTTTTTTGCCAGAGCGCTCATAGCCTTCAGATCCGTGATTTTCATCAGCGGGTTTGAGGGCGTTTCAAGGTAGAGAGCCTTTGTTCTGCCGGGGATTACTGCCTTTTCAAAGGCATTCACATCCGTAGCATCTGCGAAGGTGGCCTCTATGCCGAAGCGGGAGAGAAGCCCCGTAAGCATGCGCCATGTCCCGCCGTACACATCTTCGCATACCACAAGGTGATCTCCGGGGGAGAATATCATCAGTGCGGCGGATATGGCTGCCATGCCGGAGGCAAAGGCGTATCCGTGTGAACCGCCCTCAAGATCAGCTATGATTTTTTCCAGCGTCTCCCTCGTGGGGTTTCCCGAGCGGGAGTAGTCATATTCACCGAACTCGGTCACTGATTTCTGCCTGAATGTGGAGGCGTGTATAAGGGGCACGCTGAGCGCGCCCGTGTGCGGGTCTATGTCGCAGCCTGTGTGAACAAGGCGTGTGTTTCTTCCTGCTTTTTTTCCGGCCATAGTTTATTCTCCGTTCTCAATTGCCTGTCTGAGATCATCAATAAGGTCTTCCGCATACTCCACGCCTATGGAAAGGCGGAGCAGCCTGTCCGTCACGCCGAGGCGTTCTCTTATCTCGGGCTCTATATCCGCATGGGTCTGTACAGCGGGGAAGGTGATCAGAGATTCCGTTCCGCCGAGGCTTTCAGCGAAGTGGAAAACCTTAACGCTTTTAAGAATCTGCGGTACAAACGCAGGTTCGTCAACCTCAAATGATACCATGCCGCCGAAGGATTTTGCCTGCTTCGCCTGAATATCGTGTCCTTTGTGGTTTTTGAGTCCGGGGTAGAAAACCTTTTTCACCCTTGGGTGGTTCTCCAGAAATTCCGCAATCTTCCGTGCGTTTTCCGCCTGCTTTTCGATGCGCAGATGCAGGGTTTTAAGCCCTCTCAGCACAAGCCACGCATCGTTCGGGGCTAGGACTGAGCCCACTGAGTTCTGGAAGAAGAACAACCTGTCGCCCAGTTCCTGAGTTTTTGTCACCACCACTCCCGCCACAACGTCATTATGCCCGCCGAGGTATTTTGTGGCGCTGTGCAGAACTATATCCGCACCCAAATCAAGCGGGCGCAGAGCACAGGGGGAAAGGAAGGTGTTGTCCACAACGAAGATGATTCCCCTGTCGTTTGCGAGCTTTCCCAGCGCCTTAATATCCGCCACTTTCAGCATGGGGTTGGTGGGCACTTCCACAAAGAGCATTCTGACGGCTTTATCCTCAAGCGCCGCCTCAACCGCCGCAGTGTCTGCGGTGTCGGCATACACTGCCTCAATGCCGTACTGAGCGTAAACTTTCTGAAAAATGCGGTATGTTCCGCCGTACAGGTCTTCGGTTATAACAACCTTATCTCCGGGTGAGAGAAGGCGTATCACATTGTCCACCGCCGCCATGCCGGAGGAGAAGGCAAGCCCTCTTGCGCCCCCCTCAAGCTCTGCCATTGCGGTTTCGAGCGCCTGTCTGGTGGGGTTTGCGGTTCTGCTGTAGTCAAAGCCGGTACTCTCGCCGAGGGCAGGGTGGCGGAATGTGGCGCATTGGTGGATGGGGGTGCTTATTGCTCCCGTGTGCGGATCTCTTCTGCTCCCCGCCTGTGCGAGTATAGTATCTATATTTAAATTTTTCATTAAAACACCTTGATTAAATTATCAGCCTTGTTCGGTAAAAAGCTTTTTATAGTAAAATTCGCAGGTATATATCGCCGCCGCCGGATTGTGCGCCAGCACCCTGTCCTTTACGATGAAGTAAGTCACCGGAGCCTTGGAATGGCGGATGAAGATCGAGTCATGCCCGACACAGAGCCCGACAATGACATTAAGCTCCGTACCCTTTTCCGCCAGAAGCTGAGCCTGCAAAACAGGGTTGCACATCGCCTCGAACTTTCCGCCGCCGTTTATTTTATGCTCCTCGGGTATGCCGGAGACCGCCTTGTCGGTGGAGCCTACTTTGCATACGAATTCATCGATTTCAAACCCTCTCAGGCGCATGAATTCTGCAAACTTGCCCGCCTCCTTGGAAAGGCCCACGCAGGAGGCAATGCCGATTTTTTTATAACGCATTCGTGATGCGAATTCGGCAATCTCTTCTATGCGGGTAAGTTTTCCGTAAAATTTTCCCTCAACCTCTGCGGCGGCGAGGGAGGCTTCTCTAGTGAAGGGATCGTTTCTGAATGAGTCGAGGGAGCTGTTGAGCACAGCCTCATCAATTTCTGCCGTGGGACAGCCGTTGGGGAAGCTTTTTTCCCTTTTGTAACAGTTCAGTGATTTGCAGATATCACACGTTGCTTTGGCCATAAATACCTCCAGTGAATATAAAAATACCGGACTGAGGTTTTTAAGCGCACAGTCCGGCGTATTTCCTTTAAAATATCTTTTTGAGTTAAGCCGTAACTTCAGGGTCGGCGTACAGGGTTGTGGAGAGGTAGCGCTCCCCCGTATCGGGGAAAACCACAACAATGAGCTTCCCTGCGTTTTCGGGTCTGGATGCCACTTCCCTTGCCGCATGGAACGCAGCGCCGGAGGAGATTCCCACAAGGAGCCCGTCCTCTCTGGCGAGAAGTCTGGATGCGGCAAACGCCTCTGCGCTTTTAACCCTGAAAACCTCATCCACTGCCGTTTTGTCAAAAACCTGCGGAACAAAGCCCGCGCCTATGCCCTGAATCTTGTGAGGCGCGGGGCTTCCGCCTGAAAGAACGGGGGATTCGTCCGGTTCAACCGCTATCACCTGAACGGAGGCCTTCTTCTGCTTGAGAACCTGTCCCACCCCTGTGATTGTTCCGCCTGTGCCCACACCGCCGACTATTATGTCGACCTGTCCGTCAGTGTCGCGCCAGATCTCCTCCGCGGTTGTTGCCCTGTGGACTGCGGGGTTGGCGGGGTTGTTGAACTGCTGGGGTATGAATGAGTTGGGCGTTTCCGCGGCGAGTTCCTCAGCCTTCGCCACTGCTCCCTTCATCCCGAGGGTGCCGGGGGTGAGCACGATTTCCGCTCCGTATGCCTTGAGGAGTGAGCGGCGCTCAAGGCTCATTGTTTCGGGCATGGTGAGTATAAGCCTGTAGCCCCTTGCCGCGCTGACTAGGGCGAGGGCTATGCCCGTGTTGCCGCTTGTAGGTTCTATGATAACAGTGTCCTTATTGATCAGGCCTGCGTCTTCTGCCGCTTTTATCATGGCAAAGCCGATCCTGTCCTTCACGCTGCCGCCGGGGTTGAATGATTCAAGCTTCGCCGCGATTCTGCCTTTTGCGCCCTGTGCTGCGCGTCCGATAGCCAGAAGGGGTGTGTTGCCGATTAAATCCGTGAGTGTCTCTGCTATTCTTCCCATGTGATTTCTCCTTTTATATACTAATTCGATAGATTTTATGTAGCTTTAAGAAAAATAGATCAGAAGAACGGTTATGTCAATAGCATATTTTAGCATGGAGTAAGCTTCCGCTGTTCCCCGGCATGAGGCAATGCACAGGGAAAGCGGAAGCGGGGGAGAGCATCGCTGAGTTTAGTCAGCGGCGTTCATGCTCTTTTTTATTCCGTGCTGCCGCCATGTGTAGTAAACGGCAGGGATAATTACAAGGGTGAGGAAGGTTGAGGTGACCATTCCGCCTATCATAGGGGCGGCAATGCGCTTCATGACATCAGCGCCGCTACCAGTCGCCCACATGATGGGGATAAGGCCTATAATAAGGGTGGCAACGGTCATTATCTTGGGGCGCACCCTCTGCACCGCTCCGTAAATAACAGCGTCATGCAGGTCTGCGAGGCTGTTCATTTTTCCGGCGTTCATGCGCTCGTCATACGCCTCATCCAGATAGACAATCATTATTACCCCGGTCTCAGCCGCCACTCCGGCAAGGGCTATGAGGCCCACCCAGACCGCGACCGATAGGTTGTAGCCGAGGAAGTACAGGTACAGAAAACCGCCTATCAGTGCAAAAGGCACTGAGAGCATCACTATTGCCGTCTTGGTGACGGAACGGAAGTTCAGGTACAGGATGACGAATATGAGCACGAGGGTCAGGGGGACGACTATGTTAAGCTTCTCCTTCACACGCATCATGTATTCATACTGGCCGCTCCACTGCATTATGTAGCCCTGCGGAACTGTGACAGCGCCGTCCACCGCCTTCATGGCGCGCTCAACATACCTGCCGACGTCCACGCCCGTATCCGTGTCCACATATATGTATGAGACAAGCAGTCCGTTTTCGTTTTTGAGCATGTCAGGCCCCGGCTTCATGTAAACTTCCGCCACTTCGCCGAGAGGAACATAGCCGCTTCTGCCGCCCGCTTCGCCTGAGCCCATGCCGCCTGATGCCTGTGTGTCGGCACTGCCGTTCATGCCCACGGGGATAAGCACGCTTTTGATCGATTCAATGTCCGACCTGAACGATTTTTTGTAGCGCACGGCAACGGGGTAGCGCTCCCTGCCTTCCACGGTTCTGGTAACAGGCATACCGCCGATTGCGGATTCTATCACCATGTTAACATCCTCCACCGTGAGGCCGTGCCTCGCCAGCCTGAACCTGTCCGGCTCTATGTAGAGGTAGTAGCCGCCGTCAGTGCGCTCGGCGTAAACGCTCCTTGTGCCTTCAACTGTTTTCAGCACTTCTTCGAGTTTTTGCCCCGTTTCCTGCAAAATTACAGGATCAGCGCCGTATATCTTTATCCCCACGGGGGTTTTTATCCCGGTGGAGAGCATATCTATTCTTGCCTTAATGGGCATTGTCCATGAGTTTACCCAGCCTGCCACCTGAACTTTGCTGTTTAATTCTTCTATTATTTTGTCCCACGTCATCCCCTCCCTCCATTCGCTTTCCGGTTTGAGGGTGATCACCGTTTCCGCCATGGAGAGCCCTGCGGGGTCTGTTGCGCTCATGGCGTTGCCCGCCTTGCCGAAGACAGTTTCCACCTCAGGCACGCTTTTTATAAGCCTGTTCTGTGTCTGTAGGCTTTTTGCCGCCTCCGCCGCGGATATTCCGGGGAGGGTGGTGGGCATGTAGAACACAGTGCCTTCGTTCAGTGTGGGCATGAACTCGGAGCCGAGCTTTTTTACAACAGGATATGAAGCGGCAACGGCGATTACCGAAAGAACAATCACCGCATACCTGAACCTGAGCGCCAGATGCACAAAGGGGCGGTACAGAAACACAAGAACCTTTGTGACGGGGTTTTTATCTTCCGCCAGTATTTTGCCTTTGATGAACATAACCATCAGCGCCGGAACCAGAGTCACCGAGAGGAACGAGGCAAACAGCATGGCGAATGTCTTGGTGTATGCCAATGGCTTGAAGAGCCTGCCTTCCTGAGATTCCAGCGTGAACACCGGCAGGAACGACACGGTTATGATAAGCAGAGAGAAGAACAGGGGCGCACCGACCTTCTTGGCGGCGTTTATTATGGTCTCCACCCTGTCCGCATTCGGGTTGTGCTCAAGCTGTTTATGGGCGTTCTCCACCATAACAATAGCGGCGTCAACCATTGCGCCTATGGCTATTGCTATGCCGCCGAGGGACATAACGTTTGAGGTGATGCCCAGATGGCGGAACATCACGAAGGACATGATTATGGCAACGGGGAGGGTGATTATCGCCACCAGAGCCGAGCGGAAATGGAAAAGGAACACCACGCACACAAGGCTGACTATTATTATCTCCTCTATCAGTTTATCCCGCAGGGTTCTGATGGAGTTAAGTATAAGCTCCGAGCGGTCATAAACAGGCACAAGCTCCACCCCTTCGGGAAGGGTCTTTTTAAGCTCCTCCGCCTTTGCCTTAACACGCTCTATGACCTCAAGGGCGTTCTCACCGTAGCGCATAACAATTATGCCGCCCACGGTTTCACCGTCTCCGTTCAGGTCGACTATGCCTCTGCGCATGGAGGGGCCTGTTTCAACCGAGGCCACATCGCCTATCAGCACCGGAACGCCCCGATCATCAAAATCGACCACGGTGTTTTTTATGTCGTCAATGGATGAGATATACCCCAGCCCCTTGATCATGAAGTCCCGCCCGCTGAATTCCACGGAGCGTCCCCCCACGTCACGGTTGCTGTTTCTCACCGCTTCTGTGATCTTCGTTATAGGAATGCCGTATGCGCGGAGCCTGTCCGGATCAAGGTTGATCTGATACTCTTTTATGTGCCCGCCCACTGAGGCTGTTTCCGCAACGCCTTTGACCTCTTCGAAGGCGTATTTCAGATACCAGTCCTGAAGGGAGCGAAGCTCCGCGAGGTTGTATCTATTCAGTGTGTCTTTCAGTGCGTACTGGTATATCCAGCCGACCCCCGTTGCGTCAGGCCCCAGAGAGGGGTTGACATCCGGCGGAAGCTGGCCGCGTATCTTGCTTATGTATTCTGAAACACGGCTTCTTGCCCAGTATATGTCTGTGTCGTCTTCGAAAATCGCATAAACATACGAGAACCCGAAGAACGAGTATCCACGCACAACCTTCACCTTAGGCGCGGCAAGCAGACTGCTCACCAGCGGATAGGTTATCTGATCCTCCACGAGATCAGGGCTTCTGCCTGTCCACTCGGTGAAGATGATAACCTGAACATCGCTCAAGTCGGGGATTGCGTCCAGCGGAGTCTTCTTAACAGACCACACCCCCCAGCCTGTGATAATGAGGGTGAGGAGGATTATGACAAACTTGTTCCTCGCCGAGTATTCTATGAGCTTTTCTATCATGTCAGAACCCCTTGACAGGGCTTATGCCTTTAAGCTGAGCTTCCGAATCAAGGAGGAAGTTAGCTCCCCTTGCCACTATCTCCCCTTCGGACAAGCCCTGACGCACTTCTGTGAAACCGCCGGTCTGCGCCCCTGCAATTATTTCGCGGGGTTCAAAGCGCCCTTCACCGAGGTTTACGAAAACGATTTTACGCCTGCCGTCATCTATGACCGCATCCGTGGGAACCGCAAGCACCCTGCCCGCAGGGAATTCGGCGAGAATCTCAGTGTACATTGAAGGTTTCAGCAGGCCGCTTCTGTTATTCACGAGAAAACGCACCTTGAGGGTTCTGGTTCTCTGGGAAACTTCGGGATAAATATAATCCGCAGTGAGCTCATAAATCACGTTCGGAATGCCGGACAGAGTCACTTTCGCCTTGCTACCTACCCTGATGTATTTGAGTTCGTCCTCATACACATCAGCGACAATCCAGAGATTGGCGAGGCTCACGGCGCTGAAAAGCTCCATGCCGGGGGAGGTCATCATCCCTTCGCTGACATTTTTGGCTGTCACATAGCCTGAAGCGGGGCTGTACAGCGTTATTGTTCTTTTCGCCCTGCCTGTTTTTTCTATTTCCTGAATTTGTTTTTCCGTAATATCCCAGTATTTAAGCCTTTGTCTGGCGCTTTCGGTGAGGCGTTTTGCGTCTTCGGCGAACACGCTTCCGTATGCCCCGCCGGAGGAGGGGCTGATATTTGCCGAATGTTTAAGAAAAGCCAGATACTCCTCCTGAGCGGCCACCGCCTCAGGGCTGTATATTTCGGCGACACGTTCGCCTTTCTTAACGTTTCTGCCCCTGTAGTCAACATAGAGCTTCTCGATCCATCCGCCGAACTTGCTGTTAACCGAGAATGACGATGTCTCGTCCGCCTGCACTATGCCCGGCAGCTTCAATTTTTTTACGGATTCACGGTATTCCGCCTTGGCGGGCTTTACGCCGAGCTTCTGTATAAGTTCGCCCGTGAGCTGTATTGAGGGTGCGTCCTCAAACATGCTGAAGTCGTCAGCGTATGCGGTCGGAGCCAGAAGAAACGCCGCCGCAAGAGTCAAAATTGTGTTATTCAGGTATCTGCGTGCCATAGAGCGTTCCTCCGGTAAGTGTATTGAGCGCGCTGAGTTTTTTCTGTCTCAGGGTGCTCTGCTCGAGGTATTTCATTTCGTATTCTATTGATGTGTTCACAGCGGCGATGACTTCCGAGGCGGGCATCATCCCCTGACGGTAGCCCGCTAGACTTGAATCCCTCAACAGGCGGGATTTCCCGATGACTCCGCCCCTGTAGATCTCCATTATCCTTTCCGCCGCTTCTGCCGAGGCGACAAACTCCGTCACCATGCTTCTCAGCTCGTGGCGCATATCCGCCAGAAGCGTGTCCGCCTTGTATTTTTTAGCCCGTGCGGAATCCGCCGCGGGCTTCTGTTTTGTTTTGTAATAGAGAGGAAGGTTGAACGCCACGCCCACTGTCCAGACATCGTCCATTTCGCTGAATCTGGGCTCGTAGCCTGCGGTGATTGTGAAGTCAGGGTACATTTCAAGCTCCTTCATCCGCACTTCCGCCTCCATCTCCCTCACTTCGGTTTCCATAGCCTTCACGGTGAAGGAATTGTTTCTGGCGAGGATATAGATTTCGCTTACGCTTTTATCCAGCGGGAGTTCGGGAAGGGGGGCGAATTCTCCGAAAACATCCGAATCCTGCCCTGTTATGTGGGCAAGGGATGTTTTCAGCATCCTTTCCTGTTCCTCAAGCATCTCTTTTGCTTCGAACGCCATATATTTTTCTCGCTGAAACATCAGCACCTCCGCCGATGAACCCTGAGCGGAGCGGAATCTCGCTTCCGCCGCGGCCTCCAGAAGCCCGAGGAAGCTTATCTTGGAATCCAGAAGCTTTTTGGATTCCTGAATTCGGTAAAGGTCAAGATAAAGCGCTTTGATGTTGTATATGATGCTGAGTTTTTCGTTCTGTCTGTTTATCTCGGCGGTTTTTGTCCTGAATTCCGCCTGTTCGGTCTGCGTTTTGAGCTTTCCCGGAAAGGGGAACATCTGGCTGAACATCACCGTGAAACGGGTCATGCCCGCCATCTCGTCACCGAGGGTGATTCTGTCCGTGCCTTCGTTTATGTAGCCGAGGCTGACCATGGGATCAGGCAGACTGCCCGCCACGGATTCGAGAGATTTGGACGCTCTCACGTCATATTTCATGGATTCAAGCCGTGTGTTTCTTGAGAATGCCTTTTCTATAAGGCTGTCTATGTCCACAGTTTCAGCCTGCGCGGTGAATCCTGTTAAAATCAGCGCCGCCGCTGCGGCAATTGCTGTCATCTTCATTTCCCTGATCCTTCTTTAAAAAAACAGGCGGATTCCGCACGGAAGCGGAACCCGCGGTTGACTGCTATCTCACATCCACGGTGAAAGGGGCTTTGTTCATTGTTTTTGAAGGGGGAGCAACAAAACGCACCTCCACGTTCCAGGGGCCTGTCATGCTGAGATCAAGAACTGCCGAATATGCGCCGTTTTTGAATTCCGCCATTGTTTTGTAGTCCATGGCGGGCATGCCGGGCATAGCGGGCATGGAGTAGTAGACGGCGACTTTGCCGTCCTGAACGGCTTTTCCGTTCTTGTCCTTAATTACGATGGAAACGGCATTCTTGCCTTTGACGGGGGGGGTCTTCTCAAGAGAAGATACAACTGTGAAATCGCCTGCCTGTTTTGTGATTTCGAGGGGAGCCGCAAATGCCGAAACAGCGAGAATCACCATGAGAGCGGCGGTTAAGATGAGTTTTTTCATTGATTGCCTCCTTAGTGCAAATCTTTAATGCGCCCGCATTGCGGGGCTGTAAAAATTTTCACTGCTTTCCCGTGGGAAAACAGAGGCTTTCGGGACTTTTTGTTCGGGGGAGAACATCGCGGTTTCCGCAAACCGCTTTTAAGCGCATAAAATCTATAGTTTGTATATTTTTTTAACTTTATATTCTTATTCATATAAAGTCAATAGGAAAAAGAAGCGGGGCTGTTTTGAGCGCCCCGCATCATATTTATCAGTATTTTCCGTATCTTTTCGGAGCTGCTTTGTAAGCATCCAGACCTTTCAGCTCAGTAAAGGCAAACTTAGCCAGACGTGCGGGATCTGTGGAGGCGGAAAGAAGCCCCACATCCTTCAGCTCCTTCGCGGCGTCTGCAAGCGCCTTCTTCGCGTCGTCCACAGAGGGCCGGTAGTCATAATGCCGGAGAATATCCGCCGCAAATTCCTTATCGATCGGCACATACTTTTTAGCGGTTATAATGTCCGCCGCTTCCGCCCTGTTTTCGCTTATCCAGAGTGATGCCTTGGCATATGCTCTGGTTATTTTTGCCGCAAGGGCAGGATTGCTTTTCACAAGTTTGCCGTTTATGCCCAGAGCGCAGCAGAACTCGTCCGCATAGGGTTTGGTTTTGGATGAATCAAGCAGGGTAACGGACGGAACATCCTTTTCTATTATTGCACCCACGGGATCAGCAACCGTTACCGCGTCCACCTCGTTTTTTTCCAGAGCAATTTTAAGTTCCGGTGTCTGGTACACCTTCCACAGGATATCCGTTTCGGGGTTGAGGCCTGCTGTTGCGGCCGCTCTGTAAGCTATGAGATGAGGAGCGGAGCCGAATCCGGGCACGCCGACCTTTTTACCCTTGAGCCCTGCTATGTTTTTAATTCCCGACTTTTCGGATGCTATCACCTTGAGGCATCCTGTGTGCAGGCCTATGGTGAGCTTAACGTCTATCCCCTGTTCTATAGGCTTTAGCCAGTTCATCAGGAGCCCCTGCGCCGCATGAATCTTTCCGGAGGATGTTCCCTCCTTCACGGTGTTCCAGTCTCCTTTGATCAGTGTTACATCAAGCCCTTCTTCCTTGAAGAAGCCTTTTTCAAGGGCTATGTAGGTGGGGATCTCGCAAAGAACCCCCTGATAGCCTATGTTGATTTTTTCATCCGCCGCCCATACATCGGCAGGAACGGCGAGCACGGCCATAAAGACATAAGCCAGCACAAGTGAAGTGAGTTTTTTAAGCATATTTGCCTCCTTTATTTACCATCTGACAGTTGAAGGCTGCCATGACATGAGTCTGTCCCTGAAAAGAAAAAGAACTTTGATTGCACCGGAGAAAATCACTGCGGAGATAAGTAGGCTGGCGTACATTTTTGCATATGCCGCCCAGCCTATTGACCAAACGATATACCAGCCGAGGCCTGAGCTTGACCCTGTCATCTCTGCGGTGATGAGCACAAGAAATGATGCGCTCACCCCCATGAACTGCCCTGTGAATACCGCAGGCAGAGCGGCGGGCACAGCCACCCTGAAAAACTGCCTGCCCGAATCGGTGCCCAGAACTGCGGCCGCTTCGTAGTAGCTTTTCGGCACGTTGTATATCCCTGAGGCGGTCATCAGCGTCACGGGAAACCAAACAGCGAGTGCGACAAGAAATACCCCCGCCTGAAAGCTGTTCGGGAAAATTATCATGCACACGGGAATCCACGCCGTGGCGGGCACGGGGCCGAAAATGCGCACCACGGGGGAGAGCCAGTAGGAAACCTTCGCACTCCACCCGAGGAGCGAGCCCGAGGCTATGCCTGCGGCGGAACCTATGAGAAAGCCAAGCACCATGAGCCGCACAGATGAGAACACGCTCTTGACAAGGATTGTCTGATCCTCCACAAAAACCGCAATAACCCTGTCCGGCCCGGGAAAATAAGGCAGGGGAAGGCGGCCTGTTTTCGAGGTGAAAAAGTCCCATAAAAGGATTATGAATATGCCGAGGGTTATAAGCGGTGCCTTGCTGTTCCACCATTTGGCGAAGCTTTTATTAACAGCCCCCATGAACCAAGTGAGTAGGAAAAGGGTTATCAGCGTGTTTATGACCCTTTCATAATACTCCGGCGGAACAGGGGAAAAGGTGTCTGCGGGATAATACTGAAAAGCCCTCAGAATAACCGCGGCGCTGACAGGAAGAAGCCCTAAGCTGAAAATACGTTTAAGCATATGCACGCCCCCTATATCGTGAAGTCCTGCGAGAAATCCTTGGCAAAGCCGAAGGTCTCCAGTATGGACGAGCGGAGGCTCACAAAGGCGGGCGAGTTTCTTTTTCTCGGTCTTTCAAGGTCTACCGCGAGGGTTTTTATAATGATTCCCGGCCGCTCGGACATAATGATTATGCGGTCGCTCATGTATATGGCCTCGTCAATATCGTGCGTTACCATTATCATGGTGGCGGAGCGTTTTTCCCTTATAGCGAGAATCTCATCCTGCATTTTCATGCGGTTGAAAGCGTCCAGCGCCCCCAGAGGCTCATCCAGAAGCAGAAGGGCGGGCTCGTTCGCAAGGGCGCGGGCTATGGCGACCCTCTGGTTCATGCCCCCTGAAAGCTGATGTGGGTATGACCTGCCGAAACCCCTGAGATTGGTGAGTTCGAGGTATTTTTCGACATCCGCATCGCTCATTTTCGCCCCTCGTGATTTTGGACCGAATCTGATGTTTGTATTCACCGTGAGCCACGGAAACAGCGTGGGGTTCTGAAATATCAGCCCGACCTCGGGGTCGGTGCCTTCAAGGGGCTTGCCGTTAAGGACAATCTCCCCCCCTGTGGCTGTTTCGAGCCCCGCTATAATCCGCAGAAGGGTGGACTTTCCGCAGCCTGAGGGACCTACAATACTGACAAACTCCCCCTTGTTGATCCGAAGGCTGACGGGTCTGAGAGCCTCAAGCTCCCCGCCGTCTGTTTTTCTGAATGTTTTGGATACGCCTTTTATATCTAGCGCTCCCGCATGAGCGGGTGTGTGCAGTGCGGATATTCCTACCATTTTATAAGCTCCTTCTGCCATGAGAGAACCCTGTCTCTTATTTTGAAAAGTGTTGTCATTATTGTGAAAAATATTGCAGATGAAATCAGAAGCGAGGCGAATATCCGTCCGTAGTCGGCGTAATCCCTCGCCCAGACTATGTAAAAGCCCAGCCCTGCCTTAACCCCTGTCATCTCAGCGGCGATAAGCGTGAGGAAGGATGACCCCAGCCCCATGAAAAAACCTGTGAATATTGCGGGGAGTGCGGCGGGTACTGCTATGAAAAGCGCTCTTCTGAACGGCGATGCGCCTAAAACCCTGCCCGCATCAAAAAATGACTGCGGAACATTCAGTATCCCCGAAAAGGTCATAACGCTTACGGGAAACCAGACCGAAACGGCTATTATGAAAACCCCTGCGGAAAAAAACGTGGGGAAAAGTATTATGCAGAGCGGAATCCACGCCGTAGCAGGGATAGGGCCTATTACCCTGACGAAAGGCATGAGCCAGTAGCGGCAAAAACGATTGGAGGATGCCGCCACACCCGTTGCAAAGCCTGCGGCCGCACCGAGGGAGTAGCCCGAGCTGAGCAGAATCAGGGAGTGGGCAATGCTTTTTATTATTATCCCTCTGTCCTCTGTGAGCACGGTTATAATTTTTCCCAGTGTGGGAAAATAGGCGGATGCGGCCTCAGTGCTTAGTGTTTCATAAAGAAAAAGCGCAGTGAAGAAGACCGCAATGAAGGGGATGCTTCTGTAATAGGTTTTTCCGAAGCTGTCAGAAAAAAGAGCGAAGATTGCCGCCGAGGCGGATAATGCAGAGAGAACGGCGAGAAAGAAGATAAAGTTAACTCCGCTTTCTGTTGTACCCCCTCCTCTTAAAAAGGAAACCGCAATAAAGGCGGAAGCAGCGGCAGAGGGAACAAAGCCGTAAAGACCGCTCTCCTTCCGGAGTAATTCTGCTTTTTTCTCAGCCATAAAAACCTCGTCTTTTTATTTATCTATAAAATCCATAGATTATATGCAATAAAGAAAGATAAAAGATTTTCAGACCGATGTCAACATCTGAAAAAATAAAAATATAAAAAAGACTGAGATTGTTTGATTTAAAGAAGGAGCAGAGGAGTTAGGGAGAGTGGGGGAATTTACCTTATCCAGCCTCTGCCCAGAACCGTGTCTCCGTCATAAAGAACCACCGCCTGTCCGGGAGCAGCGGCCTTTTGGGGCGTTTCGAAAACTATTCTGTAAGAGCCTGTTTCTCCGGCGTAAATTTCTGCCTTTACCGCTTTATGCTTGTAGCGGATTTGGGCGAGGCATCTGAATCCGTCCGCGGGGATGAATCCCTCCCGCCATGTCCAGCCGTCCGCGGTGATGGAGGAACTCAGGAGATTTTTCTGCTCGTCAGTGATTATCACTCGGCTGTTTTGTGCATCTATTTCCTTTACCCAGAATCGCTTAAAGGTGTTCAGGCCGAGGTTTCGCCTCTGACCTACGGTAAAGTTATGAAGGCCGCTGTGCCTTGCCATTAACTCCCCCTTGTCTGTGATCACCTCGCCGTGTCTGGCGGGTGAGCCGAATCTGTTTCGGAGCATTTCTGCGAAGCTGTCAAACCCGCCCACAAGGCATGCATCCTGACTCTCAGTGCTTTCTGCGGAGGGAAGGTTCAGTCTGCGGGCGTATTCCCGCACCTCCGGCTTGTCCATCCCGCCCAGCGGGAAAAGTGAGCGTCTGAGCTGTTCGCCCGTCAGTCCTGCGAGGAAATAGGACTGATCCTTGTTTGCGTCCTTCCCTCTTTTCAGCACGGGCAGGCCGTTTACGAAGTCAATCTGCGCGTAATGCCCTGTGGCGGTGTATTCCGCATTCAGGCTGCGGGCAAAGTCCTGCAAAATGCCGAACTTCACATATTCATTGCAGAGAAGGCATGGGTTGGGTGTTCTGCCGGAGTCATATTCCTTCCATGAGCTTTCCAGAACTGTTTTTTCGAAATCCTTTACGCAGTCATAAACATAATGGCGGATGCCGAGAGCGTTTGCCGTGGAGCGTGCCTTCGTCATGCCGTCTATTCCGCAGCAGGATGGGCTGTCTGACGCTTCGGAGCATTCGTGGAGCTTCAGCGTTACGCCTATTACCTCGTAGCCCTGTTCGATGAGCATTGCCGCCGCCACGGAGGAATCCACACCGCCGCTCATGGCGGCAACCACACGTTTTTTTACCATGTTTTCCCTCTCATTGAGTTAACCGTGTCCGCTACTATTTCCGCCGCTCTGACTATCTCCTCTTCCGTTGTGCCTCTCCCGAGGGAGAAACGCACGGATGCGCGGGCATCCCCGTCGGAGAGCCCCATGGCCGTCAGCACGTGGGAAGGTCTGAAATCCGCCGAACTGCATGCCGAACCGCCTGATACGCACAGCCCCGCTAGATCGAGGTTTATTATAAGCGAATCCCCTTTGAGGCCGCTGAACGTTATGTTTGATGTGCCTGAAACTCTGGGTGAGCCCAGCCCGTTTATGCGGCAGTCAGTCACCTTTGCCGTTATCAGTGATTCCAGCATATCCCGCAGACGGGCGATCTCCGCTTCGTCCTTTTCCATGCGTTTATCCGCTGTTTCACAGGCTCTTGCGAATGCCGCAGCCAGAACTGTGCTTTCCGTGCCGGGGCGCACTGCCTTCTCCTGACTGCCGCCCTGCATAAGAGGGGAGGCTTTGAGTCCGCGCCTCACGAAAAGCGCACCTATGCCTTTGGGTGCGTAAATCTTATGCGCAGAGAGGGTGAGTATGTCCGCGCCGAGTTCACGGACGTTTATCCTGATTTTCCCTGCCGCCTGAACAGCGTCAGTATGAAAAAGCGCTCCTGCGGAGTGCGCTTTCTCCGCCGCTTTCCGCACAGGCTGGATAACCCCTGTGTCATTATTGGCGAGCATAACGGAAACGAGGGAAACCCCCGCAGGGATGTTTTCGGCGCTCACTATGCCGCCTGAATCCGAAGGGAGGAAGTGAACCCTCACTCCCTTTGCGGAGAGATATTCAAACGGTTTCAGAACTGAGCTGTGTTCAATGGCGGAAACCGCCGCCGAGCTTCCGGCGAAGCTGTGAACGGCTATGTTGTTAGCCTCTGTCCCGCCGGAGGTAAAGATTATCTCGTCGGGAAACGCACCGATAAAAGCCGCCACCTTCGCCCTTGATTCGTCCAGAAGACTGCGCGCCTTCTGCCCCTCTTCATGGAGGCTTGAGGGGTTTCCGTAAATCTCCAGAGCGCGGAGCATTTCCTCTCTGACTTCCGGTGCGATGGGCGTTGCGGCGTTGTGGTCAAGATATATCATCAATTTTCCTTGCAATATCTGCTATAAAATATATATATTTACTGGATGAAAATAGATAATCCCTGAAAGGGTGTCAAGGTTAATTGCGGCTTAATAATTCAGAACCGCTATTTGTTGACAACTATTAGCGGATTATGTACATTTCTTTAAGAAAAATAGGGATTGTTTTATGTTTTCAATGAAAACCGTTTACGGCCTGAAGGCTCTTCAGTACCTTGCCGTTCACGGAGCCGGAAGGCACGTGCTTATATCTGAGGTTGCGGAAAAGGAAGGGATTCCGAAAAAATTCCTCGAAACCATACTGCTTACCCTCAAGAATGACGGTCTGCTCATCAGCAAAATAGGCAAAGGAGGCGGCTATCAGCTTGCCGTTGCTCCTTCGGAAATCACTATGGAGCGCATTATCCGCGCCCTTGAAGGTCCTGTCGCTCTTGTTCCCTGCGTTACGGATGAAAACAGCAGCAAGTGCGACTACTGCGGGGATTTTGCCACCTGCGGCGTGCGCCTTTCCATGACCCGCATCACCGACAAGCTTGTCGACGCCATGTCCCAGACCACTCTCGCGGATATGCTCGAAGACGTTGACAGAGCAGTTCAGAGCAAAAGAAATATCCACAACTACGTCATATAGCCTTCATTAACTCCCTGTTTTGGTGTATTCTTACTTGATATTATTTTTTCAGGGGGAAACACATGAGACGCACAAAAATTGTGGCAACACTGGGACCTTCCTCATCAGATCCGCAGACAATCTCCGACCTTATTGACGCGGGGCTTAATGTCGCCCGCCTGAACTTCTCCCACGGGGATCACGAAAGCCACGGCAGAATGATAGACCTTATCCGCTCAATTTCCGCGGAGAAAAATACATGCGTAACAATACTGCAGGATCTCTGCGGGCCGAAGATCCGCCTCGGCATCCTCCCTGACGAAGGGGTGGAACTCAGAAAAGGGGAAACCTGCGTTCTCGCCTCCGAGGCTTATGCCGAGGAAGGCGTTCTGCCTGTTCAGTATGACAACCTTGAGGCGGATCTTAAAAAGGGCGACCGTGTCGTCCTTGCGGACGGAACAATGGAGCTCCATGTCGAAGCCGTAAACGGCAAAAAAGTTACCTGCCGGATTGTGCGCGGCGGCAGAGCCTTCTCCCGCAAAGGGGTCAACATGCCCACATCAAACCTCAGCGTTGTCGCTTTCACCGAGAAAGACCGTAAAGACCTCATGTTCGGCCTTGAAAAAGGGGTGGACGTGGTTGCGCTCTCCTTTGTCCGCAGTGCGTCAGATCTGGTGAAAATCCGCTCCATCCTCTCAAAAGAGAAAAACCCGCCCATGCTCATAGCAAAGATTGAAAAACCGCAGGCTGTTAAGAATATAGACGAGATTCTGCCCATGGTGGACGGCGTGATGGTTGCCAGAGGCGACCTCGGCGTGGAGATGCCCCTTTTTGACGTGCCTGTGATCCAGAAGCAGATAATCCGCAAGGCGCGCAGGGAAGGCAAGGTGACGATAACCGCAACGCAGATGCTGAAAAGCATGGTGGACAGCAACCTCCCCACAAGGGCGGAGTGTACGGACGTGGCAAACGCTCTCTTTGACGGAACATGCGCCGTTATGCTCTCGGAGGAAACAGCCTCCGGCAAATATCCCGTTGAGGCGGTGAAGGTTATGGACGCCCTTGCCAGAGCCACGGAACAGCATGTAATCAGCGAATACAGCATGAAGAGCGATGAACACACCGCGGATAAAAAGAATATAGCGTGGGCAGTGGGGCGTTCCGCCTGCTGGCTTGCAAAAGACTTGGAAGCGGGCGCAGTGGTGGCGTACACGGAATCGGGCTTCACAGCGGCAAGCGTGGCAAGGTTCAGACCCTCCGCACCGATACTGGCGCTCACCCCGAACAGGCGCACATTCACCAAGCTGAACATGCTCTGGGGTGTTGTTCCCGGACTGACGGAAGGATTTCATGATATAGAGGAAATGTTTTCCACGGCGGCTGAGATAGCGGTGGCGAAAAGGCTCGCGAAGAAAGGGGACAACATAGTTATAACCGCAGGAGTTCCCCTGGGCGTGAAAGGCTCAACAAATATGGTAAAGGTTTACGAAATTTAGGATATTCTGCCGGAAATCCCGGGACGGACGGGGATAAGCACCTCGTCCGCTTTCGGCAGGGAGGGTGAACGGGGCATTTCATCCTCTTCCAGTATAATTTCCAGAAGATTATTGAGAACCTCCTCGGCAGTTTCCAGCGCCTCCTCGTAGGAACGGCTTTCGGCGCACAGTTCCTTAAAGTCTCTGAAACTTATGAGGTACGTGTCATTTTTCGGTTTTATCCTGCACGGATAAGCGAGCTTCATATTTTCTCTCCATATACCGATTATACATTTAATTATTGACTTTTGTGCTTTTAAATGATTTTTTTCGAGTTATCTGATTGTCAACATATAGTGTATCAGTGGGGGCTTTAGTGGGTCGAGATATTGATTATTATATAGGGAATAGAGTTGATAAACTTAACTTAATCAAATTGATTTTATTGGGTATTTTAATTTTTGGGAGTCTATGGACGATTTCATATTATTCTAGTGTTGGAGTTGCTCCACACTTTGATCAAACTTTCTTTATTGGTTACATATTTGTTATTGCCGCTATCGGGACTGTTGCGTTCCTATCTTTTGCTTTTATATTTTCTTGCGGGTGTGCACTTTTTACGGAAATATTTAAAGATGTGGAAAAAGAAAAACGTATTCAAGCTGCTATATTACTGCAAATAGTTATTTTTGGTATTTCTGCCTTTTTTTCAACGAGCTTCAGTCATGGGATAGAGTATGCATCATTTAATCATTCTGTAACAGTACTTCTTTGTATTTTATTATATGATAGAATTATAAAAATAGAACAAATGAAAGAATTCGTTGATTCGATTAAACGAAAAGATTTACCTAGTATTATTTCATTGTTTCTAATCTGCTTTTTTTCATACACAGTATTGATTTATTTGCTTATCGGTAAATCTGAAAATATTTTGATTGCGCTTTATTCAGCATCTTTTGTATTTTTGATTTTTGAATTAGTGTGTATCCTTGGTATTGTTCTATATAGAAAGGAAGTGTTAAATTTTATTGTGTTTGTTATTCTTTTTATTTTAGTAGCTATCGTTTCTGTTAGTTTTCTGAACAATGCAAACAATAATTTTGAACATATCTTGAAATTGCCGTTTTCAACTCTTAAAATTGGTTCTGTAGATGCTTTGGTTATAGTGGATAAGCAAATAAATCTAATGGGAGATAGGTTGTTTCTTGAAAATAAATTGTTTAATTATGAACAGGACAGAATATATAAAGTACATATAATTTCTTCAATAGGTTCGGAATATATTGTCCGAAGGATTGGCGGTGATGCTAAGTCACCAGTTATCCGTATCCCAAAAGATAAAGTAAAAGCTGTTATCTATAACTATTCTGATTTAAAAAGCTACAGTATTAATGCTAAACCGTATTTCCAGCAGTAAAAACCCTTTGCTTGCTTTAACTCCGCATTTTGTTTAATATCGCCGCATAAATACATGGAGCAATAAATGGCTGACATAGCAATAGAGAGGATCTCCTTTCAGCTTGCCCCTTCTGCGGAAAGGGAAGTGAAGAAAGGACATCCGTGGGTTTTTGACAAAGGGATCATCAAGCAGAACAAGGACGGACAGGCTGGAGCCTTTGCCGTGATATATGATAAAAACCGCGGGTTTGTGGGGCTGGGGCTTTATGACCCGGATTCACCCATCCGCATCCGCATGCTGCACAGGGGCAAGCCTGTCACCATCGATGCGAACTGGCTTAAAGATAAAATAAGCGCGTCCATATCTGCCCGCAGGAAGATTTTTGCGGATGAAAACACCACGGGCTTCCGCCTTGTGAACGGCGAGAATGACGGTCTGCCCGGAATAATAGCGGACTATTATGAAAAGACCCTGGTCATCAAATTCGATTCAGGGATCTGGATTCCTTATCTGGAACTGCTCACCTCAATTTTTGATGAGCTTCTGAAGCCCGAGTGCATAATCCTCCGTCTCAGCAGAAGCATAGACACCAAAAAACTCCCCGAAAAGGTGCGTGACGGAGCCGTGCTGAAAGGCGCTGCGCCCAAAGGTGCTGTGATTTTCAGGGAAAACGGCATTCTCTTTGAAGCCGAGCCTATACACGGACAGAAGACAGGCTTTTTCCTCGATCAGCGTGACAACCGCTCAAAGGTTGAAAGGTATGCCAAAAACCGTGATGTTCTCAATGTTTTTTCATATACTGGCGGCTTTTCGCTCTATGCGGCCAGAGGCGGGGCATCCTCCGTCATAAGCCTTGATGTGAGCGAGCCTGCGCTGAAAGCGGCGGTAAGAAACTTCGAACTGAATAAAGATGATATACTGATCTCCGAATGCAGGCACAGCACAATCTGCATGGACGCCTTCGAGGCATTGGCGGAGCTTGCCAGACAGAAGAAAAGGTTCGGCATGGTCATTGTTGATCCGCCTTCGTTTGCCCGCAAGCAGTCGGATGTGGAGAGCGCTGTATCAGCCTACCAGAAGCTCACCCGCCTTGCGCTGGGTGTTCTGGAAAGCGGCGGCATACTGGTTTCCGCCTCATGCTCCGCCAGAGTTCCGTCCGAGATGTTTTTTGATGCTGTTACAAGGGCTGCGGCAAAAACCGGACGCCCATTGCAGATAATGCAGAAAACAGGGCACGCCGCGGATCACCCCGTGGGCTTTCCTGAGGGTGAGTATCTGAAATGTCTGTTCGCTTTTACGAAGTAGCCTCCGAGGTTACTTCGCAAAAGCCTTTATAATATCCTCTTCCTTTCCGGCTACAATGAGTTCATCCCCCTCATGCAGAACCATGTTGGGGTTGGTGATTATGCTTGTTTTGCTGCCGTTTTTCTTCACCATTACCGCGTTTATCTGATACTCCTTCCTTAAATCAAGCTCCAGAAGGCTTTTCCCTTCCATACGGGCGGGTATGGCGACGTTGATCAGGCTCACTTCGCCGTCAACTGTGAGTATCTCCATCATGTCCGGTCTGCTTATTCTGTCGGCGAGGCGTTTTGCCACCTCTCTTTCGGGGAGAATGACTTCGTCTGCGCCGATTTTAAGGAGAAGCTCCTCGTGAACTTTCCTGTTGGCTTTTGCGATAACGTGCTTACAGCCTGTTTTCTTCAGATCCGCCAGTGTGAGAAGAGCCTGCTCAAAACTGCTCCCAATGCCTATTATGACTATGTCAAACTTCTCTATTCCAAGCTCGGTGAGCGTTCCGTGATCCGTAACATCGGCTATCACAGCTTCGGTTACGTTATCCTTAATCTGCTCCACCACGGTTTTGTCCCTGTCAACGGCGAGAACGTTATGCCCCTTTCTGCTCAGTTCCGTTGCGATGCGGAAGCCGAATATCCCGAGCCCGAGAACTGCTATGTCTTTTTTCATTTCATCACCCCAGAATGAGTTTTTCTTCAGGATAAGCGAGTTTTGATTCTTTCTTTTTCCCTGTCATGGCAATGAGTATGGCGCTTGGCCCGACTCTGCCGATGAACATGCACGCGGTTAATATAAGCTTCTCCGCTGTGCCCGCTTCGGATGTGAGGCCGAGGGAAATGCCGACCGTACCTGTGGCGCTGACAACCTCAAACAGAACACTGAGAAACTGAGTTTCCCTGAAAAGCAGTATCAGAGCGGAGGCAAAACAGACCACAACGGAGTAAAGGAATATTATCGTAAAAGCTTTCAATATGTTGGAGGGGGGGATTGTTCGTCCGAAAACCCGCACTCCTGTTTCCCCTTCGACAGCCCTGCGGACTGAGACAGCGGCGAGGAACGCCGTGGTGGTTTTGACACCGCCCCCTGTGGAGCCGGGAGAAGCGCCGATAAACATCAGGATTATCATGAGCATGATGCTGACGCTGTGCATTCCTGCGAGATCCACTGTGTTGAAGCCCGCTGTCCTCGTGGTGACTGACTGGAAAAGTGAGTCGATGACGCTCATCTGACCGTATTCGGTGAGGTAAAGAAGCACAGCACCGCCGAAACTGAGGAACGCCGACATGCCGAGAACTATCTTTGTGTGTATGCGGAGTCTGGATTTTTCTTTTACTTTGCGCATAAGGTCAAATATCACGTAAAACCCCAGACCGCCTGCGGTGATCAGAAGCATTACAACGGTTTTAACCAGCCCGCCTGCGTTTGTGAGGCTTGCGTCAAATGTGCTGAATCCCGCGTTGCAGAAGGCTGAAACAGAGTGAAACACCGCCAGATACAGGGCGTCGTAAGCATTGTGGCCGTCCATAATGAACCCCGGCCAGAGAAGCAGGGTTCCAAAAATTTCGCATATGAACGTGTATGAAACTATGTAAAAAAGAACGTTTTCGATTTCCCTCAGGCTGTAGCTTTCCGCCAGCCTTGATGCCATAAGCCTCGTGCCGAAGTCCAGATCTCCGGTGATGAAAAGGAGCAGGGATGAACTGAGCGTCATTATCCCCAACGCGCCTAGCTGGATGAGAACAAGGAGAACTGCCTGACCGGCAAATGTGAAATCCGAGACGCTCATAACGGAAAGTCCGGTGACGCAGACGGCGGAGGTGGACATAAACAGTGCGTCCACAGGAGAAAGTCCGCCTTCCGCGGTTACAAAAGGTGTCATGAAGAGCAGCGCACCGACAGCGATAAGCAGGGAAAAGGTCAGGATAAGATAGCCCTGAGGCGAGGGACGGCGTTTCTTCATAAAAGTTTATAGCATTTTCCGCATATTTTTTACACTCAATTTTTCTTTATATTTCCAGTCTTTTATAACTGACGGCATGTAAATATTCTTTTTAAAACAAAATACAGCTATTTACATTTTAAAATATTTTCAGTAGAAGATAGAGCCTTCAATTTCGGCTGATTGCGTTAGACATGTCCGTCAGGACAGATATGAAATCATGAAACATGAAATAAATTCAGGAAAAATCCCGCATGGCAAAAGCTTTTAACCAGAAACTCAGGAACATTGCGATCATAGCGCACGTTGACCACGGCAAAACAACCCTTGTGGACGCCCTTTTCAGACAAGCAGGCGTTTTCAGGGAAAATCAGGCGATGGACGACCGCCTCATGGACAGCATGGATCTTGAACGCGAACGCGGAATCACCATCGCGGCAAAAAACTGCTCCGTCAGCTATAACGGAGTGAAGATCAACATACTCGACACCCCCGGCCACGCCGATTTCGGCGGCGAAGTGGAGAGAGCGCTTTCCATGGTGGACGGCGTTATTCTTCTTGTGGATGCCTCGGAAGGCCCCCTGCCTCAGACCCGCTTTGTTCTCGGCAAGGCGTTTGAAGCCGGACACAAAGTCATAGTGGTAATAAACAAAATAGACCGTCAGGACGCAAGACCCGATGAGGTGCTTAACGAGGTCTATGACCTTTTCATCGATCTCGGCGCGGATGACGAACAGATAGAATTTCCCCTCTACTACGCCATAGGCAGGGAAGGCATATGCCAGACCAAGCTTGAGGAAAGAGGAACAGACATGCGCCCGCTCTTCGAGGCGATCATAAATCACATCAACCCCCCTACTTACGATGACGCGGAACCTTTCCAGATGCTGGTGAGCGACCTGAGCTACTCTGACTATCTCGGCAGACTCGCCGTCGGCAAGGTTATCAACGGTTCATCACACACAAACGAAACCCTTGTGTGCATAAACGAGAAAAACGAGCAGATCCCCCTCCGTGTCAGCAAGGTGCAGACATACGAAGGAACAGGAATGAGAGATGTTGAAAAGGCGGAGCCCGGCGACATCATCATCCTCTCCGGTATAGAAAACATAATGATCGGCGACACAATATGCACCAAGGAAGCTCCCAAGGCGCTGAAAAGGATCAAGATAGACGAACCCACTGTTTCAATGAAATTCTCCATCAACACCAGCCCCCTCGTGGGCAAAGAGGGCAAGTTTGTTCAGTCCTCCAGAATCCGCGAGCGTCTTCTGAAGGAAGCGATGAAAAACGTTGCCATAAGGGTTGAGGAAACCGACTCCCCCGACAGCTTCATAGTTAAGGGCAGGGGCGAGTTCCAGATGGCAATCATAGTTGAAACCATGCGCCGCGAAGGTTTTGAGCTCTGCATAGGCAGACCCGAGGTTATCACCAAAACAATCGACGGCGAATTCTGCGAACCTATCGAACAGCTTTTTATAGACTGCGACGAGGCGTTTATCGGTGTTGTAACCGAGAAGCTCTCCCTTAGAAAAGGGAGGCTGACAAACCTTGTGAACAACGGAACAGGCAGGGCGAGACTCGAATTCTCCATCCCCAGCCGCGGCCTTATCGGCTACCGTGACGAGTTCCTTTCAGATACGAAAGGAACAGGCATCATGAACTCCCTGTTTGACGGCTATGAGCCCCACAGAGGCGAGATAATCTCCCGCTTCACAGGCTCCATAGTCTCTGACCGCGCAGGAAAGGCAGTGGCTTACGGGCTGTTTCACCTTGAGCCCAGAGGCGTTCTTTTTGTGCGCCCCGGAGAACCTGTTTACGAGGGGATGATCATAGGCGAATACAACAAGGACAATGACCTCAACGCCAACCCCTGCAAAGAGAAAAAGCTCACCAACATGCGCGCGTCCGGAAAGGATGACGCTGTTACCCTCACCCCCGTTATGCCCATGACGCTGGAAAAGGCGATCCATTTCATTGCGGAGGACGAGCTTGTGGAGGTTACGCCTCTCTCTATCCGCCTGAGAAAAAGGATTCTCTCACAGCAGGAAAGACACACCGACAGATCAAGGAAGCTTGCTTCAAAATAGACATTCAGGCTGATTTGCCCGCCGTCTTCAGGGCGGCGGGCGTTCACTTTCATTTTCCATAAAGCGTCCGGCACAGTGATTGAGATTGCGAAGCCGGTTTTCACAGGCTATTCTTTTATATCAGCCATGTTTCATCATTATTGGGGATATAGATATGAAAGCTTTTTTGCGTTTCGGCATTCTTGCAGTTCTTTTTTTTGCGGCGTTCACCGCACTTTACATTTCCTATGCGGAAGTGCGCAAGAAAAGCCTTGAGAAGCTCAACGAACGGCAGATGCTCCTTGCAAAACAGGCAGTAACGGGAATAGAAGAATTCTTCAACAGCTATACAAACATGTTCATGCAGTATTCGCTTGCCCCTGAAATGGTCAATTTTGACAATGAGGGGAAACGGCTTATCCGCACTCTCTACACTTTCAACAAAAGGCAGTTCAGGGCTGTTACCCGTTATGACGAAAACGGCATTATTATATACACATTTCCGGAAAGGCCGGAATTTGTCGGAACCAGCATAGCCAACCAGCCCCATGTCAAAAAAATCCTTCAGGAAAAAGAACCCATGCTCAGCGATGTATTTACAGCCGTTCAGGGCTTCAGGACGGTCACGCTGAATGTGCCTGTTTATGACGGACCTGTTTTCAAGGGGGTTCTTGCCGCTTTGGTTGACTTTGAATATGTGGCTTCAAAATACATCGGAAGCATAAGCATAGGGGAATCCGGGTATGCGTGGATGATAGACAAGGAAGCCAACCTGCTCTTCAGCCCTGCTCACGGGAAAAATCTCACCAACATAAAATTCGAGGCCTCGAAATATCCTGACTCCCGCAGTCTCGGGGAAAGAATGCTCAGGGGCGAATCAGGCTTCAGCGAATACACCTACGACACTTTCATGGATGATGATGTCGTTCCTGTAAAGAAATATGCGGCTTTCATGCCTGTGCATGTTCTGGGCAACTTCTGGTCGATTGCGGTCGCCATCCCTGAGAGCGAGGCATATGACGACCTTTCGGGGTTTTACAAGAAGATGCTTTTTATCATGGCGGTTATGTTCGCCGCATTTGCTTTTTACATCAGCGTTGTTTTCAGAATGATGAAGCTCTCCCTCATGAACACCGAACTCGCCCAGAGGGTGGCCGAAGAGGTGGAGAAAAGGAAGGAACAGGAAAAAATGCTCCTCCAGCAGGCCAAGTTCACATCCATGGGTGAAATGATAAGCGCCATAGCCCACCAGTGGCGTCAGCCACTCACCGCAATCGGCTTCGGCATTCAGGAAATGGGCGAGATGGCCAAGGAGAAGCACCATACCGATGAATATATTGACGGCTATGTGAGATTTCTCATGGACATTGTTATGCATATGTCCGAAACCATTGATGATTTCAGGAACTTTTTCCGTCCGGACAAGGATATGGTAGTGCTTGACATCAGACGTGTTATTATGGCTGTGCACAATATAATAAGCTCCCAGTTCGGCGCGGCGGGGATAAAGATAAGCATCCTCTGCGAAGGCCCCGGACGGCGCTATGAGATTCACACCGAGAAGGACATAACTGATGACGACTCCGTATTCTACACAATTGAAGGATTCGAGGGGGAGATCAAACAGGTTTTCCTGAACATTTTCCAGAACGCCCGTGATGCGATCATGCTGCGCATGGGTTCAGGCGAAGCGGTTCAGGGGAATGTTTCAGTTACCGTCACACCCTACGGCAAATATATAGATGTGGATCTCAGCGACAACGGCGGCGGCATCAAGGCCGAATACCTCGACAGGGTTTTCGAACCCTACTTCACTACCAAAGGGGAATCTGTCGGTCTCGGAATCGGGCTTTTCATGTCAAAAACGATTGTGGAAGAGCACATGGGCGGCTTCCTTATGGTGCGCAATATTAAAGACGGTGCAAAGTTTACTGTACGCTTAAACAGGAAATACACCGATACGGCAGAGGAAAGAGCATAGTTTTTTTGAAAAATATGCGTATTTGTTTTAATTCAGGTAAATATTACGTTGCAAAATTTCTGATAATGTTTATTGTGAAAGCAACAGGACGGTAGTATAAGAATTTCCCCCAGACGATTTCCTTATCCTAAAGTAAGCATCCCCCGCAGTGATTTGTATTCAGCAGAACAAGTGTGAGCCGGTCGGCTGCTTCGAGCGTGCCTGAAAAAATATAGTGAGATAATAATGAACGAAAAAGAAACAACAGGCTTCGAGCACTTCGGACTCAGCGCTGAGGTGATGCAGGGCATCATCGAATGCGGATTCAAATTACCCAGCCCCATCCAGCAGCAGGCTATCCCCCTTCTTCTTGAAGGAAAAGACATGATAGGCCAGGCACACACCGGAACAGGCAAAACTGCGGCTTTCGGCCTTCCCTCAATCAGCCGTCTGAAAAAGACAGGCGAGGTCGAGATGCTTGTCATCACACCCACAAGGGAACTTGCAATGCAGGTGAGTGATGAACTCTACAGATACGGCAAATACGCAGACATCAACACAACAACAGTTTACGGCGGACAGTCATATTCACGCCAGTATGAGCGCCTCAGAAGGGGAACCCCCATTGTGGTCGCAACCCCCGGAAGGCTTCTGGACATACTTTCATCCGGCAAAGTGAAAAGCTTCGCTCCTTCGATAGTTGTTCTGGATGAAGCGGACGAGATGCTGGACATGGGTTTCCTTGAGGATATCCAGAAAATTTTCACATTTCTTCCCGAAGACAGGCAGACACTCCTTTTCTCAGCCACTATGCCCGATTCAATAAGGAAGCTCGCAGCGAGCATACTTAAAGATCCCGTGCATATCAGCGTTATGAACAAGGAAAAAACAGTAAAAGACATAGACCAGAGATACTATGTAATAGAAGAGCAGGAAAGGGATGACGCAATCATCCGTCTTATAGACAGCTTCGAGCCCACACGCTCTATCATCTTCTGCCGCACCAAAAAAGAGGTGGAGCGCATCTGCACCACACTTATAGGCAGGGGATATTCCGCAAAAGGCCTTCACGGAGATATGGAGCAGCACCAGAGGGAAGAGGTTATGACCTCATTTCGCGACGGACGCATCTATACCCTCGTGGCGACTGACGTTGCGGCCAGAGGGCTTGATGTTAAGGACGTGACGCACGTCTTCAACTATCACATGCCTTTCGACTCCGAAAGCTACATTCACCGCATAGGCAGAACAGGCAGAGCCGGAAGCAAAGGTATCGCCGTTACCCTCGTTACTCCTCAGGAGCTCAGAGGGCTTAACCGCATCCAGCGCAGCATCGGCGATGTTATGACACAGAAATTCGTTCCCACGCTTCAGGAAGTAAGGGATGAGAACATAGCTAAGCTTGTGGATAAAGTTGCCGCAAGCGAAATAGACAAAAAAGCAGCGGAAGTGCTTGAAATGCTCACCGCGGAGCACAGCGAAGTGAATATATCACTCAAGCTTGTGTCAATGCTTCTTGATCAGGAAAGCTTCGCAGGGCCTGACCATATCGGCCTCAGCAAGAAAAGAATCGAAAGAGTTTTCGAGGACGAAAAACGCGAACGCTCCGACAGATCAAAAGGCAGAGGCGGAAACAGACGCTCAGCGGGCGGCCGTGACCGCTACAGCCGTGACAGAAGCGAACGCAGCGGCGATTCCAGAGGCAGCGGCTACAGCAAAGAACGCTCATCCTCAGACCGCTTCAGCAAGGACAGAAGCGAACGTCCCTCAGGCGACAGATTCAGCAAAGACAGAAGCGAACGTCCGTCTGGTGACAGATTCAATAAAGACAGAAGCGACCGCCCCGCAGGCGACCGTTTCAGCCGTGACAGAAAAGAAGGCGAACGCAGCGGAGACCGTTTCAGGGATAAACCCCGCTCCGCAGACGGCGGCCAGCCCCGTCAGGGCGGCTGGAGCAAGTTCGACAGAGAACCCCGCCCCGAAAGGGAAAAAAGCGGCGATTCCTTCTGGAAGAAGCGCGGAGATAAAAAAGACTACTAAAACATACAACCTCCCTTCGGGGAGGTTTTTTTATGCCCTCAAAGGGTTTCCCGTGTTAAACTCTTACCATACGGAGGTGCTTATGGGCATTCACGGAGGATTCACGGAAGAAAGAACCCGGGCTTTGTTCTCCCTTTTTTCAGGCTTCATTGAAGGCAGGGACGGCAAAGAGCTTTTTGATGCATATAAACCCAAGCTGGACGGTCTGACCCCTCTGGAAGTTCTGGTCATGGGCGAACGCCTTCTCGGTGCAGGCTACTCTGTGGAAAGCATTAAGAAGCAGGTGGAAAAGGTTTTTAATATAATCATACCCGCTCTCAAAGAATATGACTGGGAGGAGCCGGACGAACACAGCGCGGTTTACTGGCTCATGGAGGAAAACCGCGCCCTTGCTGCCCATATGGACGGCATGAAGGGAAAAATCCGTGAGTTGAGCGAGCTGGAGGCATCCTCCGTAGCTTATTCAACCGTTTATTCAGCATTAAAGAGAGATTTCCGGAAGCTGGCGGAGTTTGAGCCGCATTACCTGAAAACAGAGAACATCCTTTTCCCTTTTCTTGAGAAACATCAATATTTCGAACAGCCGCTCAAAGTCATTTGGTCGCTGGATGACGACATCCGCGCAGTGATAAAGGAGATAAACACAGCCCTTGACTCGGCAGACAGTCTGGGCATGAACGAGCACATAATCATCGGCAGGCTTTTCATGCTGATGATGCGCATGACATATAAGGAGAATCTGGTTATTCTGCCTGCCGCCGCCGAGTGTCTGGAAGGAGAGGAAGATTCACGAATGCTCAGAATGTTCCGTGAAATCGGCTTCGCGTTTGTTGAGCCCCCCGCAGATGCTGAACAGGCAGATGAGAAGGCTTTTTTCGGCGGTGGGCTGATAAGCATGGGCGGAACGGGAGCCCTCACAGCGGAACAGCTTGTAAGCATGATGAACAGCCTGCCTGTGGACATAACATTTGTGGATGAGAATGACGAGGTAAGGTATTTTTCAGCGCCGAAGGAGCGTTTTTTCACACGCAGTCCGGCCATTATAGGCAGAAAAGTTCAGAACTGCCACCCGCCGGACAGTATAGACACCGTGAACCGCATTGTTGAATCTTTCAGGAACGGGAGCAGATCCGAGGCAAAATTCTGGATAAGCCTCCGCGGGAAACTGCTTCTTATATGCTATTACGCCGTGCGGAATCCGGACGGCCGTTATATGGGAACAGTCGAGGTTACACAGGATGTGACGGAGATAAAAGAGCTTAAAGGAGAGAGGCGCCTGCTTGAATGGGATGAAAACCGGTCTTAGGTTCAGGTCTCGGGGAATGATTTGACAACTATTTATGAAAAATACCTTGAAAATCTGCATCCGATATTGCAGATTAGGTTCTTTGTCTGACAAAATATTGCGGTGAACCAGAGGTATATTCATGCAGTTTAAATTTTTACATAATAATATCAACGTTTTCGATCTCGGCAGAAGCCTTGAGTTTTATAAAAAAGCCCTGAACCTTACTGAAGTCCGCAGATACAGTCAGGAGGACGGGGATTTCATACTTGTTTACCTCGGCGACGGCGTTACCCCGCACCAGCTTGAACTCACATGGCTGAGGGACAGGGAAGAGCCCTATGACCTTGGTGAAAACGAGATACACATAGCTTTCGGTGTGGATGATTTTGAAGCCGCCCACAGACTTCACTCCGAGATGGGCTGCATCTGCTTCGAAAACAAAGCCATGGGCATCTACTTCATAGAAGATCCTGACGGCTACTGGGTAGAAATTATCCCTAACAATAAGTAGTTGTCAGTTCCATGGATGGAACTGCGCCGTGCGAAGCGAAGCCGTGTTTACCGCGGCGCGAGCGTGTGCGGAAAAAACACAGGATGCAGTTTTTGGAGCGGCAAGACAGACACTGCGCCGTGCGAAGCGAAGCCGTGTTTACCACGGCGCGAGCGTGTGCGGAAATTTCCATGGACGGCAAATTTTTGCTCTAAAGTCAGAAGATCCTGACGGCTACCGGGTAGAAATTATCCCTAACAGCAAATAAATGTAAGCATCCGCCGCTTCCCCCTTTGCAAAGGGGGACTGAGGGGGATTTTCAGGATATATCGGCTTTATGCCTTTTTGCTCTAAAGTCAGAAGATCCTGACGGTTACCGGGTAGAAATTATCCCTAACAGCAAATAAATATAAGCATCCGCCGCTTCCCCCTTTGCAAAGGGGGACTGAGGGGGATTTTCAGGATATGTCAGCTTTATGCCTTTTTGCTGTAAAGTCAAACCAGTGCCTTGTCCCTGCTTTTTATATAGCAGATCAGATCTTCAATAGTCACAACAGGGTATGAATGAGCCTTTCCGAATGACAGAACTTCGGGTGTTCTTGCCATTGTTCCGTCCGGATTGGTGAGTTCGCAGAGAACGCCGAAAGGCTTCAGTCCGGCAAGGTGCATGAAGTCCACAGTGGCTTCCGTGTGCCCTTTTCTTTCCAGAACTCCGCCTTTTTTCGCTTTCAGGGGGAACACATGCCCCGGCCTGCTCAGTTCGGAAGGCTTAGCGCCGTCTTTTATTGCGGTTTTGATTGTGGTTACCCTGTCCGCCGCTGAAACACCTGTGGTCACGCCTTCTGCCGCTTCTATGCTCACGGTGAAGCCTGTTCCGTAGCTGCTGGTGTTGTTCTGCACCATCATGGGCAGTTCAAGCTCGGCGGTTTTCTCCTCTGTGAGGCAAAGGCAGACTATACCGCTGCATTCCCTTATGAGCACAGCCATCTGCTCAGGCGTGATTGTTTCTGCGGGGAAAATAAGATCCCCTTCGTTTTCTCTGTCCTCATCATCAAGAACAAGGATTCCTCCGCCGTTTCTGAGGGATTCAAGGGCGTCCTCCACCCTTTCAAAAGATGTTTTCGGCAGTATGCATTTCTGATTCACGTTTAAACCTCTTCATTTTCGTAAATCAGGGCAAGATTAAAGGGGAAAATTAAGGCATGGTTTGTCGGGCATGCGTTTAATCCTCTTTCGTCCGGACTGTACCGTCGGCTTCGGATTCTCACCGAATCTGCTGACCTCTGCCTGTTTCGCAAAGCGCTCGCGGGCTTGCCCGTGGGGGCTTACCGCCGGTGGGGAGTTTCACCCCGCCCTGAGAATATGCTGTTATTATAATCTTTTATGCTCCCGTGTCAAGATTGAGGCTTCAGGCTTGGTTCCACTGTTGAAATAAAGTAAATCAAAATTGACAAACCCCCGAAAGCTTTATTCAGAAGAGGATGCAGGTAATCCGTGCAGTTTGTCATAAAAAGTTGACACGACGCTAACCCCTTTTGGATAAGCTGTTTTTATCAAATGTCCGTATCCTGTCAACTAATATTGACATTGCCGTATTGTGTAACATTTTGTAACATACTGGTAGTCAATGTGTTTATTTTTGGCACATCTGTTGCTTAAAGTAGTATATGGAAAACACTGACAAACTCGAAA
Source organism: Deferribacterales bacterium (assembly GCA_050253335.1). GTDB lineage: Bacteria > Chrysiogenota > Deferribacteres > Deferribacterales > Geovibrionaceae > Geovibrio. Next base: position 43,397 of record JBFWJG010000013.1, read on the forward strand.
TACTTTTTGCCGAAGACGAAGAAGAACTCAGAAGAGGGGTATGCCTTTACTTCAGGAAGTTCGGATATAAAGTCACGGAGGCGGCCAACGGGCTGTCATGTATTCAGAAAATTAAAGACAGGGAAAACAGCGGGAAGGACTTTGACCTAATTCTCCTTGATGTGATGATGCCGGAAATGACAGGACTCGAGGTTCTGGATTATCTCCACAGAAGCGGACGGCGCATCCCGGTTCTCCTCATAACAGGCTATCTGGATGTCAGGCCTGAGGAGGAGTACGTAAAGGAAATGGTCATCGGTCTTCTGCACAAGCCCTTCAGTCCATCTGAGCTTATTGAGAGCACTCACACAATTCTGCAGAGGAGCAAAACAGAATGAACTCAGTAATTTTTGGTATGGGCGTGACTTTAACGGCAGTTTCGGGAACTTTTATGACTATTTTTGAATTTTTTCACATAAGCGCTGTGTCCGCCGTGCATATGGGGATTTTCCTCATTTTATCCTTCAGCGGGATATATGCGGCGGCAAAGAAAGCGAAAAAGGCGAAAAGGATTTTTTATGCGGGAACTGACTGACAAAACAGGTATCTATCTGTCACTTTGCGCCGGTGCGGCGGCATCGGCTGCTGTTTTCTTCACAGGCGGGATTGTGCCGTTTTTCATAACGCTTCTTCTCGGCGCCATTTCAGTGTTTTCGGTGTACTTCTCCGCGGCTAAAACCGCCGGGAAGTGCGGAATCCGCGCCGGAGAGGAGAAGCAGGCGGAGATGGACAAGCTTCAGGAGTTTATGAAGTGCACAAAAAAACTTCTTGATGACCGCGCGGAGCTTATGCCCATGTTTTCTATTCAGCTTCAGAAAGTTATAAGAGATTCCGAGGAATCCGCGAATGAAATAAGCGGAAACTTCATGAGTATTGTAGAGCAGGTTGAGGCGCAGGGAGATCTTGCGGGTTCCGCCATTTCAAACCTGATGGATAACGACAGAGGCGGACAGTCCATGATGGAGAAAAACAGAAAGGTTCTCCTTGAAGTCATAGAAACCCTGAAGGAAACGGGAGCGTTCTCCGCCCTTGTCAGCTCCCGTCTGGATCAGATTATGGAAGGGGCAAACAAGGTTAACGCCACTGTCTCTCAGGTGGAATACATTGCGGATCAGACAAATCTTCTGGCGCTGAACGCCGCCATAGAAGCCGCCAGAGCAGGTGAACACGGCAGAGGCTTCGCAGTTGTGGCGGATGAGATAAGAAAGCTCTCCGAACAGTCAAACCGGTTTGCCATGGAGATAAGAAACTCTGTCAAATCCATCACAAAAGATATTGAAGGCATTCACAGGGAATCATCTGTCAATGCAGAGAAAATGAACGAGCTTGCGGCCACTTCCGAGCATGATGTGGATGAGGCGCTGAGCCTTCTTGACAGCGGCATAAGCTCCGCCAAGGAAACCATCGGCCACCTTCAGGAAGAAACAGTCAAAACTGCCGAACGTATCAGAGGAATCGTAATATCCCTTCAGTATCAGGATATAAACAGACAGAGGATCGAACATGTCATAGAGCCGATTGACATAGTCGGCAAGGATCTCATAAACCTTTCCGCCGCCATGAATGACGTGGGCGGAAACCTCTGTACTCTGCGCCTCAGCGATCTCAGCACTCATATGAAAACCATGTACACAATGGAAAGCGAAAGAGAAATATTTGAAAAACACATAAAGGGTTTCGGCAGCAGCGCCGCCAGTGCCAAAAAGGGCAGACCCGCCGCAGAAGCGGACAATGTAGAGTTATTTTAGGAGTATGAAATGTTAGACATCAGAGAGGAAAAGACCGGTTCAGATTGCCTTCTTTCCTTATCAGGCGATCTTACCGTGGGCAACATCGGTCAGGTGCGTGAAAAGCTTATGGAACTTTATTCCACAGAGAACAGCGTGAAAGTGAACATAGCCGGAGAATCCAGCATAGACTTCACTTTTTTTCAGCTTATGTGCTCGGCGCACCGTACTTTTTCATCTGTGGGCAAGAATATATCATTTGATAAAACCGAAAAATGCCCGCTTGAACTCAAGAAGTTAAGCCTCGGTTTTTCAAGACGCATGGGCTGCAGTCAGGATATATGCGGAAACTGCCTCTGGGCGGTTAAGGAGAATGTTTGATGGGAAAAGTGATTCTTAGCGTGGATGACTCCGCGAGCATACGCCAGATGGTTAAGTTCACCCTCACCAAAGAAGGGTACGAGGTTATAGAAGCCTCCGACGGAACAGATGCCCTCTCCAAAACAGCGGGAAAAAAGATTGATATGGTCGTAACCGACCTTAACATGCCCAACATGGACGGCATAACCCTCATTAAAGAGCTGAGGAAACAGGCGGCATTCAAGTTTATACCCATAATAATGCTGACCACCGAGTCTCAGGATTCCAAAAAGCAGGAAGGAAAAGCGGCAGGCGCAACGGGCTGGATAGTGAAGCCCTTTAAGCCCGAGCAGCTTCTCGGAGTAGTAAAAAAAGTGTTAGGATAGGCCTATGTCCGCTGATATTCACAAGCAGGCTTTTGTAACCGAAGCCGGAGAGCTCCTTGAGGAGCTTGAACAGTCTCTGATGGAGCTTGAAAACACGCCGGACGATCCTGATCTGGTGGCGAAGGTTTTCAGAGCCATGCATACTATCAAAGGCTCCGGATCGATGTTCGGATTTGATAATCTGGCCGCCTTCGTTCATGGCATAGAAACAGCCTATGACCTTGTGCGGGAAGGAAAACTCGCCGTGACGCAGGAGATGATAGAAAACTCCCTGAAGTCATGTGATGTGATAAAAGAGATGGTGGCGGATGAAAGCCTCGATTCCTCCGGCGGCGAAGCGGCTGAACTCAGAGAATTTTTCGCCGCTTTCCTGAGCGGAACAGGCACAGAGGCAAAGCCTGCGGCGAAGGCAGCGGAATCCCGCAGCGCTCTCACCACATACAGAATCCAGTTTAAGCCCCACGAGGACATTTTCACCAGAGGGGTAAATGTCCATCTGCTTATCTCAGAGCTTATGGAGCTGGGGGAATGCAGAGTGGTGGCGCATCCTGACAAAATCCCCTTTCTGGAAGAACTGGACAGCGAGAAATGCTATGTGAACTGGGATGTGATACTCACCACGGACAGAGGCGAGAATGCGATCCGGGATGTTTTCATTTTTGTTGAAGATGACTGTGAACTGACAGTAACCCCTGTCGCCTTTTACGACGGGGATTCCTCCGATGAGCATGGGAAAATCGGAGAAATCCTTGTGGAAAAAGGAGATATATCCCGTATTGAGCTTGATGCCATTCTGGCGGAGAAAAAGCGTCTGGGCGAGATTCTTGTGGAAAAAGGCGTTGTGCCCCCTTCCGCAGTTGCCGCCGCCCTTGAGGAACAGAGGCATATAAAGGAAATCAAAGCCAAAAAGAGCGAAGCGGAAGGCATGACATCCATCAGGGTTCAGTCCGACAAGCTGGACTTCCTTGTGGATCTGGTGGGTGAGCTTGTCACTGTGCAGGCACGCCTCAGCCAGACCGCGGCAAGGAAAAACGAGCCCGAACTCCTGAAGATAGCAGAGGATGTGGAAAGGCTGGTGTGGGATCTCAGGGACAACACAATGAGCATACGCATGCTCCCCATAGGTTCTACATTCAGCAAGTTCAACAGGCTGGTGAGAGACCTTTCCCACTCTCTGGGCAAAAAGATAGACCTTGTTACCGAAGGCGCAGAGACCGAGCTTGACAAAACAGTTATCGAAAAGCTCAACGATCCCCTTGTTCATCTCATCAGAAACAGCATAGACCACGGTCTTGAAATGCCTGAGGACAGAAAATCCGCAGGCAAAAAGGAGACCGGAACAATAACCCTCAGCGCCAGACACTCGGGCGACAGTGTTCTCATACAGATAACGGACGACGGCAGAGGCATAGACCCTGAAAAGGTTCGCAGAAAGGCCGTTGAAAAAGGGTTGATAGCGGAAGGGACTGAACTCTCCGCCAGAGAAGCCTGTGAGCTAATACTTGCTCCCGGGTTTTCCACAGCGGAGGCTGTTTCCAATATCTCCGGCCGCGGCGTCGGCATGGATGTTGTGAAGAAAAACATTGAAGCGCTCAAGGGCACGCTGGATGTTTCCTCAGAGAAAGGGAAGGGCACGGTGATAAGCCTGAAGCTTCCTCTCACTCTGGCGATTATTGACGGGCTTCTGATCAGGGTTGCGGATCAGTTTTTCATAATCCCCCTTTCAGTGGTGGAGGAGTGCATCGAACTCACCCCGAAAGATGTGGCGAACTCCCACGGCAGAAGCATAATTCAGGTTCGGGGCGACATAGTGCCCTACATCAAGCTCCGCGAGCTTTTCGGAATCAAAGGCGAAGTACCGGAGATTCAGCAGATAGTGGTTACGGAGATAGGGGGAAGAAGGGTGGGCTTCGTCACTGACGCCGTAATAGGCGACCACCAGACGGTTATCAAGTCACTCGGAAAAATATTCAAGGAGGTTCACG